>JAEDLA010000102.1 GCA_016295545.1 Oscillospiraceae bacterium
AAGCTTTTCAGCACCTGAATCTCTCCCGATTTTTTTAACAACAGTATGGACGGCAGAGGCATACCGTTAAAGGTATTGTTCTTTACCATTGAGTATATAGCCATATCTCCGAAAATCAGCTTATCACCGATTTTCAGCGGTTTGTCAAAGGAATACTCTCCGATAGCGTCTCCGGCAAGGCAGGTCTGAGAGCCAAGACGACAGGTATAAGGCTTCTCACCGGCTTCTCCCGCACCGATAAGCGGCGGACGATAAGGCATTTCCAGAACGTCAGGCATATGACAGGCTGCCGATGTGTCCAGTATTGCTATCGGCATATCGTTTTCAGTTATGTCGAGAACAGTTGAGACAAGATATCCGGCGTTCAGTGCCACGGCTTCTCCCGGTTCAAGGTAGACGGTAAGACCATATTTCTCCTGTATACGCTTTATACAGCGCTCAAGTCGTGGAATATCGTAGTCGCTGCGTGTAATATGATGACCTCCGCCAAAGTTTATCCACTCCATATTGCGGAGAATATTGCCGAATTTTTCCTCAACGGCATCAAGTGTCGCTTCAAGGGCATCGGAATTCTGCTCACACAAAGTATGGAAATGAAGTCCGCTTACACCCTGCAAATCCTCCGGACGGAAATTTTTCAGCGTTATTCCAAGACGTGATTTTGGTGAGCACGGATCATAAATTTCATGCCCCTCCTGCGTTGAAAGCTCCGGATTTATGCGAAGTCCGATTTTCTTTCCTGCTTTCAGTACACGTTCACGATATTTGTCAAGCTGACTGAATGAATTGAATATTATATGACCGCAGCATGAGATTATCTCGTCTATCTCGTCCTCACGATAGGCTGCGGAAAATACATGGTTTTCCTTTCCCATGCACTCATACCCCAGCTTTGCTTCGTAAAGTCCGCTGCAGGCTGTTCCTGAAATATACTCCCCTATCAGAGGATAAAGGTGATAGCAGGAAAAGGCTTTCTGTGCAAGAAGTATACGGCAGCCGGTACGCTTCTCCACACCATGCAGGATTTTCAGATTTTCTGTCAGCTTTGCCTCATCTATCACATAGCAGGGAGTTTTAAGTCTCTCTGCCTTTTTCTCCTCCGGTTCAGGATCAATGCATTCATCATTGCACAGCCTGAAACCTGTCAACAGCTGCAGTTCACGGAAAAATTCATGCTGAAATGGGCTGCTTTCAGTATCAGCGGTGACAACAGAAATATAGTTGGTCTCTGATTTATCATAATCCAGATTGCTCCAGCTGTTCAGACTTTTCACCTTCATCAGCTGAACATTAATAAAAGGAGATTCGCAAAGATACTCGCCTTTCTCACGAAGTACAAACCTGCCGGTGCTCTCGATGAGTTTTTCTATTTTGGCTGTCTCCCAGCACTGTGAAAGAGTGTTCGTTTTAATGTAGAAATATTTGTACATATTATTATCGTTTTTCCAGCTGCCTTTGAATTTCCCTGACAAGCTTTTCAGGAAGGACAGCTTCGTTCATGGCTGTTTTGATTTTCTCAGCAAGCTTTCCTGAACTGGTGAAATAACAGCTTCTGCCCTCCACCGTATATTGCACACGGCGACGAATATTTTCGTCCTCCCAGTTGTATAACCGAAGAAGCTGCGGCATCGCCTGCCATATTCCGGAACTGCACAGAATATTCACCAGCCGCCGTACCGTCAGTCTGTCATCACTATGACTGATTATTGCATTATACACTTTTTCAGGCTCTGTATAGCCTCCGCTTCTTGTATATGCTCTGAACGCAGCTTTTGAGACCTGAGGGCGGCTGTCGAATATCATATCATAAAATAATCCGGAGTATTTTTTACCTGCAATCAGTGACAAGGCATAGACTGCGGCTGAACAGGTTTTGGAAGATTGAGCTGAAACAAAGGAAAGAATCCTGTCCTCGTCCTGAATGTTTCCTGATTCTCCCAGTCCCATTATTGCTTCAGGTTCAGGCAGATGTTCAAGATAAAATGTTCTTAAATCCAATCCGGAGCTTTTTGAAAAATAAAACCTCATTTGTTCCCGGATACCTTTTGTCCTGTCTGACAGCAGCCTTTCAGCTCCATCCCACAAGCCGTTACGCTCATAAAGCTGTTCCGCTGCCTTTGCACGCAGCTTCGGCAGCTTGGCTGATGTAAATTCTCTCAGCTTGTCAGTGCTTACTTTGCCGCTGCTTACATAAAGAAGTGCGGCGCTGTCACTAAGATTTCCCTTTTCTGAGGAGATTATATACTCCACTGTTTCAGCAGAAAGAAGTCCGTCACGAATCAGCGGAATACAAAGCTTTCTGCGCTGATCCTCACTGCAGCTGCTTCTGAGCCTGTCAATAACTGTAATATCCGCTTCGGCAGATATACGCTTTCCCATTTCATTTTTTGCGCAGTTTATTGCATCTCTGCTCAGTCTGACACAGGAGGAAAGGCTCTCCGTTTCGGCGTATGCAGCTATAACCGTGACTATATCAGCTCCGGGAAGTGCAGTGTGCAGGGAGCTTTCCGCAGCTGTGCGTACCTGCTCCACCCAGTCGTTGAAGCGGTGGATAATAAAAGGCAAAAGCTCCGGATAATCAGCAGCAAGAGCAGTGCTTTTCTCCCTGATATAACCATTTATATGAAGCATTCCTGCCATAAGGATAAAGGCGGCATCTTTTCCGCAGCAGGATTTCAGCCTGTCAAGCTCAGGAACCTTACCATATTGACAACCGGAAAACTTACGATATTCATACAGCTGGTCAATAACCTCTTTTGCAGTTTTTTCGCTGAGAAGCTGACGGCATTTTTTTCCTGTTTCTTTAAGGATATTATCATCAAGCAGATCCATTTCAGAAAAAACACTGAAAAAATAATCATTATACCCTTGTAAAAAAAGCTGTGTGCATTCAGGTCTTTTTTTATCTTCTCTGACTGTTTCTTTCTTTTTCCGGAATAAAAACAAGCTACTGTCACCTCCGATTCATAACTGTCAAAGCAGCTTATACTTCCTGAGAAGATTGATAACCGGTTTCATTTTCCATATTCCAAAGCCTATTGCCGCTCCTGCAAGATTAAAAATCAGGTCATCAATGTCAAATCGTCCCAGCATTGTAAAAAACTGAACCGCCTCCACTGCCGCGATTGAAAGGCAGACTGTCAGTGTAAAGTTTTTAAATTTCCTCTGCTTTTTCCAGAGAGTAGGCAGAAAAAATCCCAGCGGCACAAACAGCAAAATATTGCCGGAAAGATTCTTCATTGCCCAGCCGGTAAGAGACTTCTCCCCTGCCGCTTCGGAGGCGTATTCCACAATCGTTTTAAAGGGGATAAGGTTTACAGCTGAGCTTATGTATTCGCCGTATGTGCCGGGAAAGCTTCTGCCGGTTCGCATAAACAGCAGCAGATAAAGCATTGCAAGCACATATACTCCGAAAATAATAAACAGATTTCTCCGGCGTTTTGAAATTTTTCTTCTTTTTGCCATAAATTACGACTCCGGTAATGTATCAATAAGCTGTGCAAGCTTTTTCTGAACGGAAAGTGCGTCTGATATAAAAACTCCGTCTCCCCGATTGTAAACATCGGCATTGTCAAGAGCTTCTGCGGTGAGAGGATTTCCCTCCTTATTTGCAGTGTACATCAGAATTTTTACAACATCGTCAATACCAATAAGTCCGTCACCTGTTACGTCACCATACACCTTCGGCTTAGGAGGTGCTTCGCCCAGTGATTTGAAGCTGCGTTTATATTTTTCTGCATAAACTTGCGCTGTTGAGCCGTCATATCCGCAAATTGTACCCTTAAAATAGTATTGACAGCTGTCAGAATCATATCCATTTGTAAATGTATAGGAACCGGCATATATATCACATTCGGGATTTTTTATTGTTATTGTATCAAGTGCTGAACAGCTTGAAAATGCGCTGTCTCCAATAACTGTAACACTTTCAGGAACTGTCACTGAGGTCAGCCCGTCACAGCCGGTAAAGGCACTGTCGCTTATATACTTTACAGTAGAGGGTATAGTTACCGACGTCATGCTGTCACAGTCATAAAATGCCCATACACCGATATTTCTGACGCTTTCGGGAATCACAACATCTCCGTAGCAGCCGCTTCCGTCAATAAGAATATCATTTACAACCACAAGGGGATTTTTTCCCTGCTTATCCATAAACCACGACGTTCCGTGAAATGCATAGCTGCCTATACTTACTACGCTGGTGGGAACTGTGATTGAAGTCAGGTTGATACAATAGGAAAAAGCATTTGATTCAATAGATTTTACTCCATAAGGCATAATTACCGAAGTTATTCCGGAACAGCTGTTAAATGCACTGTCTCCGATAACTGTTACCGGCAGGTCGTCAATCGTTCTCGGTATTACAACAGCGGCTGCTGACTGGTCAAATCCGATTATCTCAACATGGTCACTGTATCTTCTGTATGTCAGGTAACTATATGTCCCCTGAATATAGCTTTCTGCCGCAGCTGCGGAAAAAGCTTTCTCTTTATTTATGTATTCTGTTCTGTAAGCAGCTCCGGCGGTCATCATGAGCGACAGAGCTGCAGCAATTATTCGATTTATTTTCATTATTCAGCTTCTCCGTTATATTCAGTCAACAAGAACAGGCTCAAAATCCTCTTCCCAGGGCAGTCCCCACTTGTTGAGAGCTTCCATGAACGGATCCGGATCAAATTCCTCTATATTATATACACCGGGCTTATTCCACTTGCCTGTCATGATCATCATTGCGCCTATCATTGCCGGAACACCTGTAGTATATGAAACTGCCTGTGAACCAACCTCTTTGTAGCATTCCTGATGGTCGCAGATATTGTACAGATAGTAATTCTTATCCTTGCCGTCCTTTTTACCTCTGAAAATACAGCCGATATTTGTCTTGCCAACTGTTCTCGGTCCCAGTGTTGCAGGATCGGGAAGTACAGCTTTCAGGAACTGGAGCGGTACGATCTCCCTGCCCTCATACATGATAGGCTCTATCGAAGTCATTCCAACGTTTTCAAGGCATTTAAGATGTGTAAGATAGCTCTGACCGAATGTCATAAAGAATCTTATCCTCTTTATACCCTTGATATTAAGTGCAAGTGATTCAAGCTCCTCGTGGTGAAGAAGATACATATCCTTTTCGCCTACGCCCTTGAAATTATACACACGCTTTATCTCCATAGGCTCAGTCTCAACCCACTTGCCGTCCTCGATATAGCTGCCCTTTGCCGATACTTCACGGATATTTATTTCCGGATTGAAATTCGTTGCAAAGGGATAGCCGTGATCGCCGCCGTTGCAGTCAAGAATATCAATATAGTTGATTTCATCGAACTGATGCTTCATGGCATAAGCGGAGAAAACTCCCGTAACACCGGGATCAAAGCCGCTGCCAAGAAGTGCTGTGATTCCGGCTTTTTCAAATCTCTCACGGTATGCCCACTGCCACTTGTACTCAAATTTAGCTGTATCAAGAGGCTCATAGTTGGCTGTGTCAACATAATGAGTTTTTGTTGCAAGACAAGCGTCCATAATAGTCAAATCCTGATAAGGAAGCGCAAGGTTAAGAACCACATCAGGCTTGTAGGAATCAATAAGAGCGATAAGCTCGTCCACATTGTCTGCATTTACCTGAGCTGTTTCAATGACTGTTTTTGTCGTCGGCTGAAGCTTCTCTTTCAGGGCGTCACACTTGGACTTTGTCCGGCTTGCTATCATTATCCCCTCGAAAACCTCGCTGTTCTGACAGCACTTGTGAATTGCTACAGAGGCAACTCCTCCGCAGCCAATAATCATACATTTTTTCATTTCAATACACTCCTTT
>JAEDLA010000103.1 GCA_016295545.1 Oscillospiraceae bacterium
CTCTTTGACAGAAAAAATAACTCATGGTATTTCAAGAAAATTGTTGAATCAGCAGTTAATGCTACTAAATAAGACTAAAGCCGGTGCGTTTGCACCGGCTTTGTTTTTATAAAATGAGTTCTTATCGTTCTTCCAAAATCCCCATAATCGCTTGTAATTCGGATTTATTTGTTATCCGGCATATAAGCGAAAGACTGAAATAAGCTATTTGACCCATTTCAGACGGACCATCAATAATCCATCTTGCTCGGTTATAAATTGGAGCATATTCAATTACAATTTCTTTCAATGCTTTATTGTTTAATGTCTTAATCCTTGACGGATTAAGAATAAAGGAAGCCAATTTTTTTGAAATGATTATCCCAAATTCTTTATTTATATAGTCAATCATATGTTGTTGCTTATTCATTGTTATCACCTGATTTAAAATTTTGTAATAAACAAAACCGACTTATTACCAATATTATAACAAAAACCAAGTATAATTTCAATCACTTCATAAACTTTTTGATTTGACTATCCCTGTCCCTTGACGTAAGCCGGACGATATGTTAAAATATAATAGAGAAATTTGATATTTTGAGGGAAAAGAATGAAAAAGGAATCGAATTCTGCCGGAGGAGTTGCTCTCTGGCTTTTTGTTATTTTATTGCTGCTGCTTATAATTTTAGGCGGCGTTACGCTGCTGCAAAAGAGAAACAGCAACAGTACTGCCTCTGCCGGCATATCGCAGTCTGACTCTGTGGAGAGTGAAACCGAATCCACTACCGAACCGCCCACAGAACCCCCGACCGAGCCGGAAACAACTGCACGCACCTTTAATTTCGATTACATGGAAATTGAAAGCGAAACTGCTCTGCTGACCGACCTTGACGGTAATGAGATTTTTTCACAGAACCAGTTTGAGAGGATATATCCGGCGTCACTCACCAAAATTATGACGGCGATCGTTGCGATTGAAAATGTTTACGACATTGACGAAACTATCATGATAACCGGTGGTGTATTCGACCAGGTCAATGCTGAAAACGGTGCAACAGCCGGATTTTTGGCCTATGAGGAAGTAAGCTACAGGGATTTGCTTTACGGTGCGCTTTTAAGCTCCGGAGCGGAATGCTGTCTTACTCTTGCAAATTATGTCAGCGGAAGTGAATGGGATTTCGTACAGCTTATGAACGAAAAGGCGCAGGAGCTTGGCATGAATGACACAAATTTCACCAATGTCTGCGGATTCCACAACTATGACCACTATTCAACAGCTGCCGACATATCCCTTTTGCTGAGATACGCACTTGAAAACGATACATTTTATGAGATATTCACATCTCAGAGCTATTACACAGAAACCAACGAGCACCCCGACGGAATAACCCTTTACAGCACAATGTTCTCCGCAATGGATTCGTCCTACATCACCGGCGGAAGAATACTTGGCGGAAAAACAGGATATACAGACGAGGCAGGACTTTGCCTTGCGTCACTTGCCGAGGTTGACGGTACTCTGTACACACTTGTAACGACCGGTGCGCCGGGTTCGCATTACACAGAACCGCTGCATATCTATGACGCTGTCAACATCTATGAAAAACTGAGTGAATAAATATTTCTCCAATAAATGAAAAAGTTTCGGAAACCAACAGGTATCCGAAACTTTTTTGCTTTACTAAAAAAGTGAGACTGCTGCGTGTACTGCAGCAGTCTCTTTTGTATGTTCTGGACCTCCCGCATTGTTCTGCGGTACTTCCTTTCGCATCTTAAATTTTATCAGCTTTGCTGATTAAGCTTCTTCACCGTAAAGCTTTGAAAGTCTTGTCAGATAATCATATCTGTCCTTAGCATTTGCAAGAGCCTTGTCGAAGAGCTTTTCTGCTCTCTCAGGATTCTGACGAGCAAGTGCATTGTAACGAACCTCACCCATAAGGAAGTTCTTGTATTCGTCAGTATTAGGAGCCTTTGAATCCATGATGAATGGGTTCTTGCCCTCTGCCTTGAGAGTCGGGTTGTATCTGTAAAGGTGCCAGTAACCTGCCTGAACAGCCTTCTTTTCTTCTGCCATAGAAGTACCCATACCAGTCTTGATACCATGGTTGATACATGGAGCATAACCGATAATGATTGACGGACCGTTATAAGCCTCAGCCTCTGCAATAGCCTTGATACACTGATTCATGTCAGCACCCATAGCAATGTGAGCAACGTAAACGTAGCCATAGCTCATTGCGATACCAGCCAGATCCTTCTTCTTAACTTCCTTACCAGCAGCAGCAAACTGTGCAATAGCACCTGTAGGAGTTGACTTGGATGACTGACCGCCTGTGTTGGAGTAAACTTCTGTATCGAATACGAAGATGTTTACGTCCTGACCGGAAGCGATAACGTGGTCGAGACCGCCGAAACCGATATCATAAGCCCAGCCGTCACCACCGAAGATCCACTGTGACTTCTTTCTCAGGTAATCCTTGGAAGCAAGAATTTCCTTGGCAGCGTCGCAGCCGCAAGCCTCAAGTGCAGCAACCAGCTTGTTTGTAGCAGGTGTGTTAGCGTTTCCGTCTTCTACTGTATCGAGATATTCAGCAATTGCTGCCTTAACGTCAGCATTGTCTGTTGTTTCGTTTAATGCCTGTACCTTAGCGATAACTCTGTTTCTGAGAGTCTTCTGACCTAAGAACATACCGTAACCGAATTCAGCGTTGTCCTCGAAGAGTGAGTTGGACCATGCAGGACCCTTGCCTTCCTTATTGAATGTGTAAGGAGTTGAAGGTGCAGAACCGCCCCAGATTGAAGAACAGCCTGTTGCGTTGGCAATGTACATTCTGTCGCCGAAGAGCTGTGTGATAAGCTTTGCATAAGGTGTTTCGCCGCAGCCTGCGCAAGCGCCTGAGAATTCAAGCATTGGCTGTCTGAACTGTGAGCCCTTAACTGTTGTTGCCTTGAACTTTTCAGCAACTGCCGGCTTTTCGTCAATTGTAAGACCATAAGCAAACTTATCCTGTTCGCCCAGCTGTGATTCCAGAGGCTGCATTACAAGAGCCTTGTTCTTAGCAGGACATACGTTAGCACATGAACCGCAGCCTGTACAGTCAAGTGCAGAAACTGTCATAGCGAACTTCATTCCGTCCATAGCAGGCTTGAAATCAGCCATCTTCATGCCGGCAGGTGCAGCAGCAGCCTCGTCAGCAGAAAGTGCAACCGGTCTGATAACAGCGTGCGGACAAACGTAAGAACACTGGTTACACTGGATACAGTTTTCAGGAATCCACTCAGGAACCTTAACTGCGATACCTCTCTTTTCAAATGCAGCAGAGCCCTGCGGGAATGTACCGTCAGCAGCGTCCTTGAATGTTGAAACAGGGAGTGAATCACCCTTCTGTGCATTACATGGGATTTGAATGTTGTTTACATAGTTTTCAAGAGCCTTGTTATCGCTTGTAACGTGAGCCATACCCATCTGAGTATCAGCAGCGTCTGCCCATGAAGCAGGGATGTCGATCTTTACGATGTTCTGGTGACCAGCGTCAATAGCGTTCCAGTTCTTTTCAACAATATCCTGTCCCTTCTTGCTGTATGAAGCCTCAGCAGCAGCCTTCATGTACTTTACAGCGTCCTCGAAAGGAATGATGTTAGCGAGCTTGAAGAATGCAGACTGGAGAATTGTGTTGATTCTTGTACCCATTCCTGTTTCTTCACCAAGCTTAACGCCGTTGATTGTATAGAAATTGATGTTGTTCTGTGCGAGATATCTCTTAACCTGTCCCGGGAGATGCTTTTCAAGGCCTTCCATATCCCAGATTGTGTTAAGAAGGAATGTACCGCCCGGCTTGATGTCGGAAACCATATCGTACTTGTCGATATAGCTCTGGTTGTGACAGGCAACGAAGTCAGCCTTGTTGATAAGGTATGTTGACTTGATTGGTGTCTTACCGAAACGGAGGTGAGAAATTGTAACACCGCCGGACTTCTTGGAGTCATAAGCGAAGTAAGCCTGAGCGTAGAGGTCAGTATGGTCACCGATGATCTTGATAGAGTTCTTGTTAGCACCTACTGTACCGTCTGAACCAAGACCCCAGAACTTACATGATGTTGTACCTGCAGGAGCAGTGTCAGGGCTTTCTGTTGGTTCAAGAGAGAGGTTTGTAACATCATCCTTGATACCGATTGTGAATCTTGGCTTTTCTGTGTTCTTGAATACAGCGATGATCTGTTCAGGAGTTGTATCCTTTGAACCAAGACCGTATCTGCCTGTGAATACAGGAACATCGTTGAACTTAGTGCCCTTGAGAGCAGCAACAACGTCGAGGTAAAGAGGTTCGCCCAGTGAGCCTGGTTCCTTAGTTCTGTCAAGAACTGAGATTCTCTTTACGCTGTCAGGAATAGCTTCAACAAGCTTGTCAGCAACGAAAGGTCTGTAAAGTCTTACCTTAACAAGACCATACTTTCCACCGTTAGCGTTTAAGTAGTCGATAGTTTCCTCAATTGTATCGTTAACAGAACCCATAGCGATAATGATGTGTTCTGCATCAGCTGCACCGTAGTAGTTGAAGAGCTTGTAGTCTGTACCGAGCTTAGCGTTAACCTTGCCCATGTATTCTTCAACGATTGCAGGCATAGCGTCGTAGTAAGGGTTGCAGGCTTCTCTTGCCTGGAAGAAGATATCAGGGTTCTGAGCTGTACCTCTTAATACAGGGTGCTCAGGATTGAGAGCTTCGTCACGGAATCTCTGAACAGCGTCCATATCGAGCATATCGAGAAGGTCAGCATCGTCCCATGTTTCGATCTTCTGAATTTCGTGAGATGTTCTGAAACCATCAAAGAAGTGGATAAACGGAACTCTGCCCTTGATTGTTGCAAGGTGAGCAACAGCACCGAGGTCCATGATTTCCTGTGGGTTTGATGAACAGAGCATTGCATAGCCTGTCTGACGGCAAGCGTAGATATCGGAATGGTCACCGAAAATGTTCAGAGCGTGTGAAGATACACAACGAGCTGAAACGTGAATAACTGAAGGAAGCAGTTCACCAGCGATCTTGTACATATTAGGAATCATAAGGAGAAGACCCTGTGATGCTGTGTATGTAGTTGTGAGAGCACCGGCAGCGAGAGAGCCGTGAACAGCACCAGCTGCACCTGCTTCTGACTGCATTTCAACAACCTGTACAGGCTGTCCGAATAAATTCTTCTTATCTTTTGCGGACCATTGGTCTGTAACTTCGGCCATTGGTGATGACGGTGTGATAGGATAAATAGCTGCGAGTTCTGTAAATGGGTATGATACCCATGCAGCAGCGTTATTACCGTCCATGGTTTTCATTTTTCTTGCCATTGGTAATAGTCCTCCTGATTAATGTTAAAATATTTGCAGTTATATGGACACACATAACTTTACTATATAATAATACCATATCAGCGGCATTTTGTAAAGTACTTTTTTGTCAAAATCCTCATAAAAATAACGTTAAAACAAAGGTTTTGCTGAACAGGCAGAAACAAAAGCATTTCTCCTTAAAATGTTAAGCAGAGATATTCGTTCGGGCGTTATTCGTCAGAAAATAGCAAAAGCGCAGAAAAAGCGACAGATTTGCCATTAAAATTGTATAATCTTTTGTGTGAAATATTGGTGAAAATTACAAAATTCACTTGAAAATCAAAAAAAATCCGATTTTTTGTTGACGATTATCACAATTTAGTGTATAATAACTACAGTGATAAAATAATTCATGAATTATTTTACACTCGTTTTGTTGTCTCCTTTCTTTTGTTCTACACATATTTATTTTCTCTCATTTTAATTAAATGCCCGGAAT
>JAEDLA010000104.1 GCA_016295545.1 Oscillospiraceae bacterium
AGGATAGGCTCAGCGTTCTTTGATATAGCTCTGTTTACCAATCTCACTCAGGACCACCTTGATTACCACAAAGATATGGAAGACTATTATCAGGCTAAGAAAATGCTGTTCAGCGTATGCAGGACTGCACTCTGCAATATTGATGATGACTACGGAAAAAGGCTGTACAGCGAGATTTCCTGCGATAAGTACACTTTCAGCACAGATGATGACAATGCAGATTTCTACGCTGACGGAATTAAAATAAATCCCTCCGGAACAAGTTTCTGGTTCTGCGGCGAGGGCAAGTCACACCTTATAAAAATGAAAATGCCGGGAAAATTCAATGTTTCCAACGTTACTGCGGCAATTGCAGTCTGCCTGAAAGCAGGGCTGCCCATTGACAGGATAATTCCTGCCGTTGAGAACTGCTGCGGCGTCAAGGGCAGATGTGAGGTTATTCCCACCGACAGAGATTTTACTGTTATCTGCGATTACGCTCACACTCCCGATGCACTGGAAAACATTCTCCGGAGCGTCAGAACCTTTACAGCCGGACGGCTTGTATGCCTTTTCGGCTGCGGAGGAAACCGTGATGCGGCAAAACGTCCGAAAATGGCGGCAGCTGCGGCAAAATATTCCGACAAGCTTATAGTTACCTCCGACAACCCGAGAAATGAAGAACCGGCAGCTATAATCAGGGATATTCTTACCGGACTTGAGGGCAGCTCTGTTCCCTTTGACGTGGTGGAGGACAGGCGGCAGGCAATATATCACTCCCTGAAAACAGCTGAAAAGGGAGATGTAATAGTCCTTGCCGGAAAAGGACACGAGGACTATCAGATACTTGCGGACAATGTTCACATTCACTTTGATGAACGTGAGGTCGTGGCAGACGGTCTGAAATTATTATAATTAATTATTAGGAGCAGTGAGATTTATGCCGTTTTGGATCAATTTGACAGTTTCAGTATTAGCACTGGCAATTGCAGGAATATCGGGATTTTTCCTTGTACCCTTTCTTCACAGGCTGAAATTCGGTCAGCCCATAAAAACAAAGGACGGCCCTCAGTGGCACGCAAAAAAGCAGGGAACTCCTACAATGGGCGGATTCATGTTCATACTTGCAGCAGTAGTTGCATCAGCCTGCGGTTACTGTCTCTACAGGTGGCGCTGCGGAGTTGATATGACTTCAAAGGATAACATGAACGATTTCTACCGCTTTCTTACCTGTGTTGTATTTGCACTGCTTTTCGGACTTATCGGCTTTATTGACGACTATCTGAAAGTTGCAAGGAAGAATAATGACGGTCTTTCGGCTAAGCAGAAAATGGCAATGCAGTTTATCTTTTCAATTGGATTTCTCGGAGCAATGTACCTTTTCGGAGATACCTCAACTGTCATTGACCTTGGATTTTTCTCCTTTGATGCCGGTTTCATCTACTATATCATCATGATTCCGGTAATAATTTACCTGACAAATGCGGTAAATCTTACTGACGGCGTGGACGGTCTCTGCGGCTCAGTCACATTTGTGGCAATGCTGATATTCACCGTTGCCTGTTCGATTCTTGAGGAAAGCGAACTTTCCATTTTTACCATTGCCCTTGCCGGAGGCTGCCTCGGATTCCTGATGTGGAATCTCAATCCTGCTAAGTGCTTTATGGGTGATACAGGCTCAATGTTTCTGGGAGCTTCTGTAACAGCTGTTGGACTTGCGCTTCACAAGCATCTTCTGCTTATTCTCGTGGCTATGGTGTATATCCTTGAAGCTCTTTCTGTTGTGATTCAGGTTTCCTACTTCAAGTACACAGCAAAAAAGCATTTCAAGGCAACAGGCGAAGCTCACAAGGGAAAGAGAATCTTTAAAATGACTCCTATTCATCATCACTTTGAGCTGAGCGGATTCAGCGAATACAAAATTGTAATAACATTTTCACTTGCCGGCATGATTTGCGGCATACTGGGAATAATTACTTTATTCCTTTAATTCTGCACAGGAGGTAAAGATGGCAGGGCAGAGAAAAAAAAGCGGCAGCTCCTCCGGAGGCTTCCTTAAAGCATTTACAGGAGATGTAAGACACGGCGATATGAGCCTTTCGTTTTTCGCTTATGTTATGATACTGCTTGTTATAGGACTGGTCATGATGTCCTCAGCAAGCTACGCATGGGCATACAGCGAATTTGACGGCGACGGACTTTACTATGCAAGAAATCAGCTGATAAATGCCGGAATAGGCTTTGTGGCAATGATCTTCTTTATGAAAATGGACTACCATAACTTCAAGAAGATACGTTTCCCATTCCTGAAAAAATTCAATATAGCCGGACTTCTTTATATAGCAGGTCTGATACTGCTTATTCTCGTACTTGCCATTGGTAACGATGAGGGCGGTGACATGGGCGCAAAAAGGTGGCTTGATATCGGACCTATTGGCTTTCAGCCCTCAGAGGTTGCAAAATTTACTCTGATAATTTTCTTTGCATACAGCATGGAAAGGGACGGAAACAAAATGAATACCTTTAAGACAGGTATCCTCAAATATGCCTTTCTTCTCGGAATCTACGCAATTCTGCTCCTGCTTGAACCCCATATCTCAGGAACGATACTGCTCGGAACAATTGCTGTTGCTCTTATCCTTTGCGGCGGCGCAAACAGAAAGCAGTTCCTTTCCCTTGCAGTGGCAGCCGTTGCGGCAGCTGTTGCATTCCTGAAATGGCAGTCAGGCATTGAGGGCAGCTACGTTGCAACACGTCTGAAATCATGGCAGAATCCCTTTGCAGACGTGCTCAACGATACATGGCAGACTGCAAATTCACTTATCGCTATCGGTTCGGGCGGACTTTTCGGACTGGGACTGGGCAATTCAAGGCAGAAATATCTCTATCTCCCCGAAACTCAGAACGACTTCGTATTCCCCATAGTCTGCGAGGAGCTTGGATTTGTAGGGGCACTTGCAATTATCATTGTATTTCTCCTGCTTGTTATTGAGGGCTATTCCATAGCGGCAAGATGCAGGGACAGATTCGGAATGCTGATCGCTGTAGGTATCACAACACAGATAGGCATTCAGACCGTTATCAATCTTGCTGTTGTAAGCAACCTTGCTCCCAATACAGGTATCAGCCTGCCCTTTTTCAGCTACGGCGGTACAGCTCTGATAATGCAGCTGGCGGAAATGGGAATCATGCTCAATATATCCCAGCAGAAGTACTACCCTGAGCCTGAACCTGCCGTGCCAAAGCCGCAGGAGGATTCAGAGGACTATGACGATGAGCCTAAAAACGCATAAGGAGTTTTTGAATGAGAGTATTAATGGCGTGCGGCGGTACGGGCGGACATATAAATCCTGCCCTTGCCATTGCCGATATCATAAAAACAGCTTATCCTGATGCGGAGTTCCTTTTTGCCGGAACTCCAAAGGGAATGGAAGCAAAGCTTGTGCCGCAGGCAGGCTATGAACTTGAAACTATCAAGGTAGCCGGATTTCAGCGGAGACTTTCACTGAAAAATGTGGGACGAAACTTTAAGGCAGCGGCATATCTTGCAGCCTCCGGAAAACGTGCAAAACAGATAATCGAAGGCTTTAAGCCGGATATTGCCATAGGTACAGGCGGTTATGCAGCAGGACCTGTAATACGCAAGGCGGCAAAAATGGGTATTCCTACTGCGATACACGAGCAGAATGCCTATCCCGGCGTTACGAACAGGCTGCTTTCAAAAGAAGCTGACTATGTAATGCTTACGGTTATTGAGGCGCTTGACTATATGGAAAAGGACAGCTTTGAGTACAGCGTTACAGGACTTCCTGTCCGCAGCGGAATTACAGCAGTAAGCCGTTCCGAAGCAAGGAGGAAGC
Organism: Oscillospiraceae bacterium; assembly: GCA_016295545.1. GTDB lineage: Bacteria > Bacillota > Clostridia > Oscillospirales > Ruminococcaceae > Ruminococcus. The sequence goes on from JAEDLA010000104.1 coordinate 3,840, forward strand.
TTGGACTTGACGACAGCTTTACCATTCTTTCTTTCGGAGGAAGTCTTGGCGCAGGCTGTATAAATGAGACTATGACTGCCGCTATAAAATGGCACGTCGGAAAGAAGCTGAATATCAATCATATTCACGGCTACGGCGGTATGGGCAAAGACAGCTTTCCGCAGGCAATGAAAGAAGCGGGAATCCCCCTGAAAAGCGACAGGCTGAGGATAACCGAGTACATCAATGACATGGATATATGTCTTGCGGCGGCTGACCTTGTTATATGCCGGTCGGGAGCCTCAACCCTTGCTGAGCTTGAAGCAGCAGGAAAGGCATCAATCCTTATACCGTCACCGGTAGTTGCAGGCAATCACCAGTACCATAACGCAATGGTTCTCGGAAAAGCCGGAGCTGCCGTTGTTATTGAGCAGAAAGATGCAACAGACGAGAAAGTCATAAATACTATAGAGAGCCTGTACAATGACAGGGACAGACTGGCTGTCATGTCGGACAGTGCGGCTAAGCTTCACCTTAAAGATACGCCCCAGCGGATACTTGCCGTTGTGGATAAGCTTGTGCAGAAATCGCAAAGCAGTAAGAAAGCCTGATGTAACACAAAATCCCTCCGCAGCATAATATATGAAAAATGCTGTGAGGTGGTTATTTTGCAGAAGTTCATTGTGAACGGCGGCAGGCGGCTTCGTGGAGAGCTTGCCCTGCAGGGCAGCAAAAACAGTGCTCTGCCGATTATGGCGGCTTCTCTCCTGTGCGGAGAGGACTGCGTACTTAAAAACTGTCCGGAACTGACAGATGTTTATGCGGCTTCAAGGATACTTAACTGCGTGGGCTGCAAATGTTCCTTTTCGGATAATACAGCGGTTATTTCCTCCGGAGAAATTACTGCTAACACTATTCCGGAGGAGCTTATGCGGGAAATGCGCTCATCTATAATTTTTCTCGGCGCAATGCTTGGAAGAACAGGGGAGTGTACGGTATGCTGTCCCGGCGGCTGTGAGCTTGGACCGAGACCTATCGATATGCACCTTGCGGCTCTCAGAAAAATGGGAACTGACATTAAGGAAAGCTACGGCAGGATAATCTGCCGTGTACCGGAAAAGGCTCACGGCGCAAGGATATCCCTGCCCTTTCCCTCAGTGGGAGCTACGGAGAATATAATCCTTTTTGCCGTAACAGCTGAGGGCGAAACCGTCATAAATAACGCCGCAAGAGAACCGGAGATATGCGACCTTTGCGGATTCCTGCGCTGCTGCGGTGCTGAGATATCCGGTGACGGAGAAAGCAGCATTGTCATCAGAGGAAAGGAAAAACTGCATGGCTGCGAGTACAGCATAATGCCTGACCGTATTGCCGGAGCGACTTATCTCTGTATGGCGGCGGCTACAAAAGGGGAGATAATCCTCACAAACGCCTGTGTGGACGCAATGGAGCCTTTTCTCTCTGTTCTGGAGCAGACCGGCTGCAGCATCTACACAGCAGAAAAAAGGATATTCCTCAGAAGCGGAGCAAGGCTTAAAGCTGTAAATGACCGCATAAGGACAATGCCGCACCCCGGCTTTCCGACAGACGCACAGGCAGTCCTTATGGCAGCACTTGTTACAGCAGAGGGCACAAGCGTCTTTGAGGAGAATATTTTTGACTGCCGTTACCGTCACACTGACGCTCTCGTCAAAATGGGAGCAGATGTACAGGTGCTTGGAAAAATAGCAGTCATTAAAGGCGTGAACAGACTCTACGGAGCTAATGTTGAGGCAACTGACCTGAGAGGAGGAGCAGCTGTAACAGCGGCTGCACTGGCGGCTGAGGGAGTTACGGAAATAAGCAGTATTTCCCATATTGACAGAGGCTACGAAAGGCTTGAGGACGCCGTTTCAAGGCTTGGAGGAAGTATAAAAAGAGTTTATACTAATTCCACATCAACCTGCTGAAAAATTTGTCCGCTATCGTTTCGTCA
>JAEDLA010000105.1 GCA_016295545.1 Oscillospiraceae bacterium
GACACTACGGAAAAAGCTTGAGGGACAGTCTCAGAAGCAGCAGTATATTCAGACGCATATCGGTATTGGATATCGGATGAATAAAATGTAATGTAATCAATTTCTGATACAATCGAACCCCGTACAGTGTTTTGCAGCTCTGTACGGGGTTCGATTTGTCGGATTGAGAAATTTGTATAGAATTGCAGCTGAAATATAATCTGATTCTCAATCAACGACATAAATCGCAACTGACATTATATGGAAAATCAACTAAAATCACGAACTAAGTCATTGCGTTTTGAATAAAATATAAAAAACACTGAAAACCTATTGACAAAGTAGAGCAATAGTGGTATAATGATAAAAATTGAATATCCATAAACCGTTGAGACGGAGATAACGGCAATGATGCCTTTACAGAGAACCTGTGGTGCTGAGAGTCAGGTAAGAAACAAGTTGTCAAATGGACCGTTGAGGGCGCAGTCAAAAGCGTGGTTTTGCCATGCTGAGTATTCTGCGACGTGTTGGCATACGTCAATTGTCGGGAGTGTGTTGGCACTCTGCTAAGCGCACAGGGTTGTTCCTGTGAATCAAGGTGGCACCGCGGATACGAGCAAGTTATATATATTTGCAGTTATTCGTCCTTGGCAGAATTCTATTTTTATGAAATTCTGTCAGGGGCGTTTTTGTTTGTGCACAGCGAAAGCTCTTCTGACAGAATCAGAGGAGCTTTTTGTTATACACGGAGGTGCATTATGAAATTATTACCCGATATTGAAGAAATAATAAATATTGCGGCAAGCGGAAAATACAATATCATTCCCGTAAGCTGTGAAATACTTTCAGATATCTGTACGCCCATTGAAGCTATGCAGAAACTGAAAAATATATCATCCCATTGCTATATGCTTGAATCGGCAGCGGCAAATGAAAAGTGGGGACGCTACACGTTTCTTGGTTTCGACCCGAAGCTTGAAATCACCTGCAAGGGCGAGGATATGAAAATCGGTGATGTAAGGCTTAAATCTGATAATCCCGATGAACATATCAGACAGCTTATGTCGGAATATAAAAGCCCGAAATTCGATTATCTCCCTTCTTTTACAGGCGGACTTGTCGGCTATTTTTCATACGATTATCTCGGATATTCCGAGCCGACTGTACGAAACAGTGCAGAGGATACCGAGAATTTCAAGGACGTTGACCTTATGCTTTTTGATAAGGTTATTGCCTTTGACAATGTCAGTCAGAAAATTATTCTCATTGTGAATATGCCGCTTAATGATATTGAAACAAACTACAATAAAGCGGTTTATGAATTGAAAAAGCTTATTGAGCTTATCCGTACAGGCGATAAGAAAATCGAGTGTGGACATTTAACAGGAGAGATTAAACCGCTTTTTGATAAGGAACAGTTCTGCAATATGGTTGTAAAGGCAAAGCATCACATTCATGAGGGCGATATTTTCCAGATTGTCCTGTCAAACCGTCTTTCTGTACCCTTTGAGGGGAGTCTGCTGAATACCTACCGTGTACTGCGGACACTCAATCCGTCACCGTATATGTTCTATCTTTCAGGAACTGACGTGGAGGTTGCAGGTGCTTCTCCCGAAACACTTGTCAAGCTGGAAAACGGCGTACTCCACACCTTTCCCCTTGCAGGAACACGACCGAGAGGTAAAACTGAAGCTGAGGACAAAGCGCTTGAAGCAGAACTTCTAGCTGACGAAAAGGAACTCGCAGAGCATAATATGCTTGTGGATTTGGGCAGAAACGATTTAGGCAAAATCAGCAAATTCGGTACAGTTGAGGTTGAGAAGCTCCGCAGTATAGAGCGTTATTCCCACGTTATGCACATCGGCTCAACCGTCAGAGGAGAAATCCGTGAGGACTGTGACGCACTTGACGCGGTAAGCGCCGTGCTCCCCGCAGGAACGCTTTCGGGTGCACCGAAAATAAGAGCCTGTCAGCTAATCGGAGAGCTTGAAAACAACAAGCGTGGAATTTACGGCGGAGCAATCGGATACATTGACTTTACGGGAAATCTTGACGTTTGTATTGCAATACGGATTGCCTACAAGAAAAACGGAAAGGTATTCATCAGAAGCGGTGCGGGAATTGTTGCAGACTCTGTTCCCGAAAATGAGTATGTGGAATGTATCAACAAGGCTGCGGCAGTAGTGAATGCTCTAAAAATAGCAGAGGAGGCGGATTTATGATACTTCTCATTGATAATTATGACAGCTTTTCATATAACCTTTATCAGCTTATCGGAGAAATTACACCTGACATTAAGGTAATAAGGAACGATGAGCTTCGTACAGATGAAATACGTGGGCTTCATCCCGAAAAAGTGATTCTCTCTCCCGGTCCGGGCAGACCAGAGAACGCAGGAGTAACCCTTACCATTGCAAAAACTCTTGCAAGGAGCGTTCCGACATTGGGTGTTTGTCTTGGGCATCAGGCGATATGTACTGCTTATGGCGGCGAGGTAACTTATGCCAAACATCTTATGCACGGCAAGCAATCGGAAATAAAGCTTGATACGCAGTGTCTGCTGTTTAAGGATATTCCCAAAAGAATAAAGGTGGCAAGATATCATTCCCTTGCGGCAAATCCCGAAGCTCTTCCTGACTGCCTTAAAGTTACAGCCGTAACCGACGACGGCGAAATTATGGCAGTACAGCACAAGGATTATCCCATTTTCGGCGTGCAGTTTCACCCCGAATCAATAATGACGGAATACGGCAGACAAATGCTTTTGAACTTCGCGAAAGGAGATTTCTGATATGATTAAGGAAGCAATAATAAAAATTGTAGATAAGCAGGACTTGGCATACGATGAGGCATACACGGTAATTACCGAAATTATGAGCGGCGAAACATCACCCACACAGAATGCGGCATTTCTTGCGGCACTGTCAACCAAAAGCACCAAAGCTGAAACTATCGAAGAAATAACAGGCTGTGCGGCGGCTATGCGTGACAAGGCAACAAAGCTCACTCACAACCTTGATGTTATGGAAATCGTGGGCACGGGCGGCGATAATGCACACAGTTTCAACATTTCAACAACAACTGCTATTGTCTGTGCGGCGGCAGGACTTAGAATTGCAAAACATGGCAACCGTGCGGCTTCCTCCGACTGCGGTACGGCGGATTGCCTTGAAGCGCTTGGGGTAAACATAAGCCTTGAGCCTGAAAAATGCCTTGAATTGCTTGAAAAGGTGGGTTTTTGCTTCTTTTTTGCACAGAAATACCACACCTCAATGAAGTATGTGGGCGGCATCAGAAAGGAGCTTGGTATCCGCACGGTGTTCAACATTTTAGGTCCCCTTACAAACCCTGCAAGTCCTCAAAGACAGCTTCTTGGAGTTTATGACCCGTCGCTTGTTGAGCCGCTTGCACAGGTACTTATGAAGCTTGGCGTGAAAAAAGGTATGGTTGTTTACGGCCAGGATAAGCTTGATGAAATCTCGCTTTGCGCCCCCACAACTGTTTCCGAGTTCAAGGACGGCTGGTTCAGGACTTATGAAATCACTCCCGAACAGTTCGGCTTTGAACGCTGTACCCGTAAGGATTTACGGGGCGGCAAGCCTGCTGAAAATGCGGAAATCACACGCAGCATACTCAGCGGCGAAAAGGGGCACAGAAGAAATGCTGTTCTGCTGAACGCAGGTGCGGCACTTTGCATAGGCGAAAAGACTGAAACGATTGCCGACGGAATAAAGCTTGCAGCAGAAATTATCGACAGCGGAAAGGCAATGGAAACCCTTGAAAAGCTGATTGAGCTTTCCAACTCGTGAGGTGGATTATGACAATACTTGATACTATTGCTAAACATGCTATGGAGCGTGTAAAAGTGGCGGAACAGAACGTTTCGCCTGATGAAATAAAAAGCTGTGCATTTGCTCTCCCGAAAGGTGACTTTGAGTTTGAAAAAGCACTCCGCAAGCCTGATATTTCCTTTATCTGCGAGTGCAAAAAGGCTTCTCCCTCAAAGGGTATTATTGCAGAGGATTTTCCCTATCTTGAAATTGCAAAGGAATACGAAAAGGCCGGTGCAGACTGCATTTCCGTGTTGACCGAGCCGAAATGGTTTTTGGGCTGTGACGATTATCTGAAAGAGATTGCGGCGGCTGTTTCAGTTCCTTGTCTGCGAAAGGATTTTACCGTCAGCGATTATCAGATTTATGAGGCAAAATTGCTGGGAGCAAAGGCTGTACTTCTGATATGCTCCATTCTTTCGGCAGAGCAAATCAGGGAATATATCGGAATTTGTGACAGGCTCGGGATTTCTTCACTTGTTGAAGCACACGACGAAAGCGAGATTAAGCTTGCAGTAAATTCGGGTGCAAGGATTATCGGGGTAAATAACCGAAATCTCAAAGATTTTTCTGTTGATACGGATAACAGCAGACGTATGAGAGAGCTTGTACCGAAGGATATAATTTTCGTATCGGAAAGCGGTGTACAGACAGCAGAGGACCTGCAGAAACTCCATGAAATCGGAGCGGATGCTGTGCTTGTCGGCGAAACGCTTATGCGTGCGGAAAATAAGAAAGCAAAGCTTTCAGAGCTTCGTGGCGTATGACAAAAATCAAGCTTTGCGGACTTACCCGTCCCTGTGATATTGAGTGTGTGAATAAGCTGCTGCCTGAATATATCGGCTTTGTTTTTGCGCCGAAAAGCAGACGGTATATTTCTCCCGAAAAGGTTGAAGTTCTGAGAGAACATCTTGATGACAGAATTACACCCGTGGGAGTTTTCGTTGACGAAAAAATTGAGGTAATTGCAGATTTGATAAAACGTAAAATCATTGACATTGTTCAGCTTCACGGTAATGAGAGTAAACAATATATCACCGATTTATGGAGGGTAATTGACTGCCCTGTAATCAAAGCTTTTCGGATTGAAAGTGAGGCTGATATTGTCAGCGCAAACAATTCCTCCGCAGATTATGTGCTACTCGATTCGGGCGGTGGTACAGGAACAACCTTTGACCACTCGCTTTTGAAAGATATTGCAAGACCGTATTTTCTTGCAGGGGGACTTACTCATGAAAATGTGGAAACAGCAGTAAAACAACTTGCACCCTTTGCAGTTGACGCAAGCACGTCCCTTGAAACAGATGGATTTAAAGATAAAATAAAAATGACAGCCTTTGTTAATGCTGTCAGAAAGGACTGAATTATGACTAACGGTAGATTTGGTGTTCACGGTGGACAATATATCCCCGAAACACTTATGAATGCGGTAATTGAGCTTGAAAAGGCATATAATCACTATAAAAACGACCCTGAGTTCAATCGTGAGCTTACGGAGCTTTTCAATGAATATGCAAACCGCCCCTCACGGCTTTACTATGCTCAAAAGCTGACGAAGGCACTTGGCGGTGCAAAAATTTACCTCAAACGTGAGGATTTGAATCACACAGGCTCCCACAAAATCAACAATGTTCTCGGTCAGGCTCTTCTTGCAAAGAAAATGGGTAAGACAAGACTTATTGCTGAAACGGGTGCAGGTCAGCACGGTGTTGCAACAGCCACCGCTGCCGCACTTATGAATATGGAATGTGTTGTTTTTATGGGCGAGGAAGACACCAAGCGACAGGCTTTGAATGTATACAGAATGAAGCTTCTTGGTGCTGAAGTTATCCCTGTTACAAGCGGCACGGCTACACTGAAAGACGCTGTTTCCGAGGCAATGCGTGAGTGGACTTCAAGAATTGATGATACACATTATTGTTTAGGCTCAGTTATGGG
>JAEDLA010000106.1 GCA_016295545.1 Oscillospiraceae bacterium
CGAGGGTAAAACGTTTGGCGTTGGTAACCTGAATTGCAGGACCACTGGAATTGGTAATGCTTACACCGTCAAGAAAAATCTTGACCTTTTCAGTGGTGTTGACTTCGAGCTGACCGTCTGAAACTGAACCGGAAATGTGAAAATCTCCGCCGCCTGTAATAATTGCTTTTGAGCCGCTGGTACTTAAATTGCTGCCGGAGATATGCGGAGAACTTCCAAGCTGAATTTCTCCGGTATAGACCTTTTCCTCCGGCTGTTCGGGAGTTTCTGCCGGCTGCTGATTTGATGAAGCGCTGTTGTTCTGACTGCCGCCGGAAGCTGAATTTCCTGATGATGAGCCGCCTGAGGAGCTTCCGCCTGAGGAACTGCCGCCAGTGGAACTTCCTCCTGCTGACGAACCTCCTGACGCATTTCCGGAGGAGTTTCCGCCGGATTGCGATGTGTTTCCTGAACCGGAGCCTACTGAAGCTGAGTTACCGTTTCCTGATGATAAACCGGAAGAAGCTGACGGCTTGCCGGTGACTGCGGAGCTTACCGCCGGTTTTGTTTCAGCAGTTGTTGCTGCCGCTGTTGTTTTTGTTGTTTTGCTGTCAGTCTTTGATGCTGAAGAAGTTTTTGCAGGTTCACCCTTGTTTTCGGTGCTTTCCTCAGATTCGGACTGAGATGCGGAAATGACTGGTTCATCAACAGCCGGTTCATCTGTCTGACCGCATGAAAAAGCAGTACAGAGCATGGCTGTGCAGATGAGAAAAGTAATTATTTTACGTGAATTTTTCATTTGTATCACTAACCTTTAAGTTTATTTAGCGAAATACCGCACAGTAAATTGTGCGGTATTTCTATTGGAGAGGAGAGGATTGATAAGCTATTGAAAAGTTTTAATTACTGTTCGTAAATCTTGTCGTCGTATTTGAAGTAAACAAGGTTGATATTGAGATTGCCGTTGAGTACACGGAGTTCATCGATAAATTTCTTTGTATCGGTGTCGTCAAGAACATCAACGCTGTAAATAAGTTCAAAAAGAGTACCGAAATTAGTTGTTTTAATTCTTCTGAGCTTGTAGAAGCTTGTGTACTTTGTGAGAACGGGATCGAAAACTCCCTTGTAATCGAGGTTTTCAGGGATAGTAATTTTCAATGTCATGTGATTGAGCTTGCAGCCGCCGAAGTTTATCGTGTTCAGGGCAATTATTACAGCGCCGAGAACTACAAAGAAAACAAGAGCAAAGCCTATATAGCCCATTCCGCAGGCAACGCCTACAGCCATTGTGAAAAATACGTAGGTAATGTCCTTCGGATCACCGGGAACACTTCTGAAACGAACAAGAGTAAATGCTCCGGCAAGGCTCAGAGCGCCGTATGTAGTGTTGATAAGCAGTAGAATAAGTGAAACGATTGAGGGGAGCATGATAATAGTCATAACATAGCTCTGTGAATAACCCTCTTTGCGGTGAGTAAACATATATATCGCACTTATCAGAAAGCCGATTATGAGAGCCGCTGCAACGCAGAGGAAAAATTCTGCTGCCGGAATAGTATTAACAGCAGCTGTTGTATTCCCGGAATTGGTAAGAAAGTCTGTGCCTGTATCACTGTTTCTTGTAAGTACATTTTCAAAAAAACCATTTTTAAACATTTGCATATACACTCCGATTCATATTAATATTGCTGTGGATATATTCCTCATAGGCTTTCCCATACTTTGAAAAGCTTGTCTTGTAGATGTGAAGTTCCGAAAGCTTGTTGACGAGCCATTCCGGAATCGAGTCGGAAACCTTTATTTCCATAAGCCGCTGGTCCTGACCGATTATCTGATTGCCGCTGCTTGGAAGGGTAAGTGTAAGGTTATCACGTCTCTCTGTGATTTTTCTGTCAAAGGTTATACGGAAATCGTTGTTGTCCTTGCCGAAGAAAGCAGTTCTCTGATAGCTTATGTACTGCTTGGGAGCAACACTGTACATATTGAGAAAGGCGTCAAGCTCATGGAAAACCTGTTCTGTAATATATTTATCAGGGGCAGGTTTTATGTGGTGGCTGAGGTACTCGTTCGACTGTGCGAGAGTCATAGTCACACGCCTTTTTGCAACTATACCGCCGATTTTCTTTTTGATTTCAAGGAATACCGTATCGTCTGCACTTGCAGGAGAAAAATAGCTTCTGAGCCTTATTTTCTCCTTGTAGTAGGGCTTGCTGAGGGATTCTCTGATAAGGAAATCGTCACTGGTATCATAATAGATGTTATAAACGCCGTATTCCTTGCCGCCTATGCAGAATTTGTCAGGATTCATATAGGTGGGAATAAGTTCCATAAGACTTTCATACTGCTTCATATTAAGCAGGAATTTTATTTCCTTACGGGCAAAAGTGTTTATTGCCATGAAAATACACTCCTTTCCGATGATTTAACATTAATTTTACATTAAATATATTATAAAGAGTGAATCTTAAAATAATCTTAAAAAGCACAACATTTTTTTATTATGCTGCAAAAATTTTGTGGAACATTAGCGAAAATACAGACGAAAATTTGAATTAATCGTTTGTTAATAAAAAATACATTGAAAAATCATTGAAAATGTGTTACAATAATTGTAAGTAAGTATTGCTGTTACAAAGGGGTGATTTGATGAAAAGAGTTTCTTTGGAAAAGGCTGTCAATATTTCTCTGATTCAGAGCTTTCAGGACGCTTTTTCTGATTTTTCCGGTTTGTCCGTTGTTTTTACTGATACTGAAGGCTCTCCCGTTACTAAATGCAGTAGAATTGATGAAATTTGCAGGGTAAATATAAGAAACTCCAATGATTACATCAGAAAATGCCTTGAATGTACTCAGCTTGCTGTAAAGAAATCTATTGAAGATAAAAGTCCATGTATTTATAAATGCCATACAGGTCTTTATAATATTGCTGTGCCTGTTATGATGAACGATGTCCTGATAGGTATTTTAGTTGCCGGTCAGGCTTTGTGCAGCGATGATGAGCTGTTCGACGGATATGATTTTTCGGAAAGCGAAGCTGAACAGATTTACAGCAGGGAAAACCTTGAAAATATCCCGTGCCTTTCTATGGCTGAGTTAAGAAGGATTGCAAACTTCCTTTATACAATAAGCAAAATTATTTCCGGTATAGCAATGGAAAACCGTATTCTGCTGAAAAATGCCCGTGTTCCTGATTATGAAGCCTCTATAAAAGCAAACAGGAATATAAGGAATCTTGTCGGCATCATCAGTTCAAATAAGAACATTTTTATTGCAAAAATTAAACAGATTCTTGAAAGCTGTGGCGAAAATGATTCGGAAAAGATTTCTCAGGCTCTGCAGGAAGCATTTTCCGACCTGAGGAATACTGTGGATAATATTTCCGGTAATATCAATTATTTCTCCGGTATGGGTGACAGTGATGTTCTGTACATGACCCGGGAGATTATTAGTAAAATCTCAAACAGAGCAGAGGAAATTTGCAGAAATAAAAATCTGCAGTGTGTGGTCAATATCAGTAATGATATTCCAAATAAAATGCTTGGCAAAAAGAAGCTCATTCAGTACGCTGTTGAGAATCTTATTTCATTATTGACAGATAGTGTCGATTGTACCGGAATTGTGCTGAATTTTTCCGTCAGCAATATCAATTATTCCTGCAGCCTTGTTATTGAAATAATCACTATCGGAAGCGAAATGACAGAAGAACAGCTCAATAACGTTGAAAAAGGGATAACTGAAAGAGCAGAAAGCAGAATGAAATACTCTGACAATATGACGCAGTACAGTTCTGTGACATATACAATTATGGACAAGCTTTCCGGCAGCGTTAAATTAAAAAATATAAACGGCAAAGGTGCTTCTACCTGCATTGTTGTTCCTCAGCTTGCCGTAAGGGGAGATACTTAATGACTTCAAATGAATATGATGTAAAATTTTTGCAGGTTTTCAGCCAGTTCATTATGGATATGGAGAAACTGCCGCCTGATGTTGCTCATCCCGGCATTGGTGAGACTATGGAGGATATCTGTTCTCTGCTCAGAATAGCAAGAGTGAGCATTGACATTACTGAAGTGCTTTTCTCTGTCCAGTCAAGGATTCCGCAAAATCATTTTCATGTTTATTATTCCGCAGGAACCTTTGACGAGGAGCATCCATTTAAATTCAAAAAAATCACCGGAAGTAAGGGAACAGCAGTTTACTCCGTTTATCCCTTCATTAATTCCGAACCCTGGACTTCGCAGGAAATTGAAAAAATCAAATTATTCCTGACGGCGCTGTTTACCTTTAATGGCAGAGCACGGCTTACTGAGCATGTCAGCCGACTTACGTTCAACGACAGGGAACTGGATGTATATAACCTTAACTATTTCATGAAAACTGCTACAGGTCTTATAGCCACACGCAGTATTTACAATTATGCTGCCTGCCGCTTTAATATGATTAAATTTTCTCTCGTTAATAAAAGACTTGGCAGAAAAAACGGCACTGAGGTTATGCGACGCTACATTAAAGGACTTAACGATATTATCAGTCCTGAAGGCTTTATATGCAGACTTGGCGGAGATAACTTCATCTGCCTTTTCCTGAATAATGACCTCGAAAAGGTAAAAGATTACTTAATGGGCAGAATGATAGAGACCGGTGTTATGGGACTTGAAAAAATCAATGTCTCTTGCCGTACTGCATACTTCCTGGTTAATGAAGATGTTCATTCAGCTGAAGATATTATGGAGCATATAACCCTGTCATTCAATATGCTTAGAAGAATGGGAAATCAGACTGTTCTGATGTATGATGAAGAGGTAAGAAAAAAAGTTGAAAACTCCAGATGGGTCGAAAGCCTTTTCAATGACGCTCTGAAAAATGAGGAGTTCGTTGTTTACTATCAGCCTAAGGTGGAGCTTAATAAATACACTCTTATCGGAGCAGAGGCTCTCTGCCGCTGGAAACATGACGGACAGCTTATCTCTCCGGCACGTTTTATTCCTGTTCTTGAACAGAGCAATAATATATGCGTTCTTGACTTCTATATGCTTGACCATGTATGCCGTGATATCAGAAGATGGCTTGACGAGGGACTGCCTGTTGTCAAGGTATCTGTGAATATGTCCCGTGTTCATCTCGGCAGCGAGGACCTGTCCGCAAAAATTATTGAAATTATCAGGAGAAATAATGTACCTAACGAGTATATTGAAATAGAACTTACAGAAACTACTACTGATGTTGATTTTACTGAACTTAAACGTGTTGTTTCGTCTCTGCACAGAGAGGGTATCAGCACATCTATTGATGATTTCGGCATCGGCTATTCTTCGCTGAATCTTATTCGTGAGCTGCCCTGGAATGTGCTAAAAATAGACAAGAGTTTCCTGCCTGAGGAGAGCGACGAAAACAGCAGTCAGAAGAAAATTATGCTCAAATACGTTATCGCAATGGCTCAGAGTCTCGGACTTGAAATTATCGTTGAGGGCGTTGAAACTATTGAACAGGTTGCATTGCTGAAAGAAAGCAACTGTTTCAATGCACAGGGCTTTTACTTTGACCGTCCGCTGCCTCTTGAAGAATTTGAAAAGCGTATTGTAACTGGTCAGTTCAGTCCATGTACTGACATAGTCAAATAATCTTTATACGGACGTCAGGGCGGAGATTTTATCCGCCCCTCTGTATATCCGGATACACGGAAATCAATTTTGTTTTTTGTCCGGATAATACTAATTCCACATCAACCTGCTGAAAAATTTGTCAGCTATCGTTCCGTC
>JAEDLA010000107.1 GCA_016295545.1 Oscillospiraceae bacterium
AATGCTTTTTCAATGTATTTTTCCGCAGTTATTATCGGTTTATCAGTCTTTGAAAATCTCCTCTCTGCAGACATAACTCGTATAAATCTATAAAGTTCCTTATACCTTTCAGCCAGACCAGCAAGCTTCTCTGCAATAAAATCCTCACCATACTGCTTTCGGACATTGTACAGAAACCATTCAAACCGCCATGACAAGTCATTGTCTGATGTTTTTCTGCAACGGAGAAAATATGCTCCCATATCACTGAAAATACGAACTGAACGGTCAAAATCATTATTCTGCATTACAACGATTGCAATATATTCATAGGACTGAATTATTTTATTCGTATGACTGCTCCACCGCAGCTTCATAATAAGACTGTACAGTTCGCTGTACTTTGTTTCAATTGCCTGTTCAGCCTTTTCATCATCGGAATTATATGCGAATAGTTCGATAAAATCAGTCAGATGCTGTACTGTTTCCCAGTTGTCATTGACCTCCGGCGACATAAATTTTTTAATTGCCGCCGAAAGAAAATAACTGTAATCATCAAACTGCAATGCAAGATTGTACATAAAGCTGCTTCTTGAACCTTCGCACTGCAAGTCAAAGGCAATATTATTAAGACAGCCGTATAAAACAGTTTCTTTGTAAAGCTCCTTATGTTCATCAAGCATTGCAAAACAATGTCCGTGACCACCCAGCATATACTGACGAAAGGTATCTATTTTATTCATGTAATGCTCTCGCTTTGCAGTAAGCACTTACGCTCTGAGTTCAGCGCCGATTGCCGCAAGAGCTTTTAGTGCTTTTTTAACAGCGTTATCTGCCTGTTCATCGGTAAGAGTACCGTCGTGTGAACGCATGGTAAGTGAGTAGGAAACGCTCTTTTTACCGGCTTCTATCTGCTTGCCCTTGTAAACGTCAAAGAGAGTTACCTTTTCAAGAATCTTGCCTACAGCGCCCTTTATAGCCTTTTCAAGCTCTGCGGCAGGAATCTCATCATCGCAGATAAGGCTGAGGTCACGGGTAGCAGCCGGGAACTTAGGCAGAGGCTTATAGGTTATCTCCTCAGCAGCTGCATTCATCATTTCAGGAATATTCAGCTTTGCCACATAGGTTTTTGTGCCTATTCCGTAGTTTTCCTGAACATCGGGATGAATCTCACCCATAATTCCAAGAGCAGTACCGTCTTTAAGGATAACAGCACTTCTTCCGGGATGCATAGCTGATTTTTCATCAAAAGCGTCACTGTTGCCGGAACGTACATATTCAACATCACTGATACCCATTTTAGCAAGAGCAGTCTCAACAATTCCCTTTAAATCGTAGAAATCAACATTTCCGCCATACATACCCACTGTCAGTCTCTGAGGCTCAACGGGAAGCTCTGCTCCGTCAACAGGCAGATATTCCTTGCTTATTTCAAAGAGACAAGCTTTGTCGTTGCGGTTATTGTAATTGAATGACAGTGTTTCAAGCATTGAGGGAATAGTAGTAGTTCTCATAACGCTTGTGTCCTCGCCGAGAGGATTAGTAATAGTAACTGTATTGCGAAGCTTGCTGTCTGCCGGAAGATTTATTCTGTCAAAATTTCTTGGAGATACAAATGAGAAAGTTGCAATTTCATATCCGCCCAGTGCAACCATTGTGTTCTGAAGCTCTCTTGTAAATTTCTGTTCAGCAGTCAGTTCAGCTTCTGCAACACCTCTGAACTCAGTTGAGGGAATGTTATTATAGCCATAAATTCTCGCAACCTCCTCTGCTATATCAGCCTTGCATTCAATATCGATTCTGAATGAAGGAGCGATAACTTTACCGTCATCAATTTTAAATTCAAGGCGATTGAGATAATAAGTCATTTCAGCTTCAGGGATATCAGTGCCGAGAAAATCGTTTATCCACTGCGGAGCAAACTCCACAGAAGCAGGAGTGTACTCCTTTGCATGACATTCGATATAATTGCGGACTACCTCACCTGCGCCAAGCTCCTCAACAAGCTGGAAAGCTCTTTTAAGGCACTTGACATTTATCATGGGATCAACGCCCTTTTCATAGCGTGAAGAAGCGTCTGATTTAAGTCTGAGCTTCTTAGAAGTACGGCGAACCTGAGTTGGCTCAAAGTAAGCGGATTCAAAAACAACAGTAGTTGTATCGTCCATGATACCGCTGTATTCTCCGCCCATGATTCCTGCAACAGCAACAGGCTTTTTCTCATCGGCAATAACGAGCATATCATCTGAGAGAGTTCTCTCAACGCCGTCAAGAGTAACAATTTTTTCGCCGTTCACCGCATTACGGACATTGATATGAGCACCCTCCACATAGCGTAAGTCAAATGCGTGCATTGGCTGACCATATTCAAGCATGATATAGTTAGTGATATCAACAAAATTATTAATCGGACGAATACCGCTTGCACGGAGTCTTTCACGCATCCAGCGTGGTGACGGTGCGATTTTTACATTTTTTACAATACCTGCACAGTAGCTTCCGCACTTTTCAGGATTGTGGATATCGACCTTGAGCATTGATGCTGCGTCACCGTCAACCCCTTTGTAAACCGGTTCGGGATTGTTCAGGGGAAGATTGAATGTTGCAGCAGTTTCTCTTGCAAGACCTACAACGCTGAGACAGTCAGGGCGATTGGAGGTTATCTCAAACTCAACGGAAGTATCATTAAGCCCAATAGCAGACTGAATGTCCTGACCTATCTCACAGTCCTCCTGCATAATAAAGATACCGTCCTCGATAGCGTAGGGAAAATCGTGCTTTGTGAGACCAAGTTCACCCAGTGAGCAGAGCATTCCGCAGCTTTCTACGCCACGAAGCTTGCCTTTCTTTATTTTCACTCCGCCGGGAAGATTTGAGCCGTCAAGGGCAACAGGTACGATGTCGCCGGCATTGACATTTGAAGCTCCTGTAACTATCTGAACAGGTGCGTCCTTACCCACTTCCACCTGACATACCACAAGGTGGTCAGAATTTTCGTGAGGAACAACGGAAAGGATTTTTCCGACTACTACGTTTTTTATTTCACTTCCCTCAGTTTCATATCCCTCAACCTTTGAGCCGCTCATTGTAAGAGCACTGCAGAATTCTTTAACAGGCATATCGGCTTTAACATAGTCCGACAGCCATTTCATAGATAAATTCATTTATTTTCCTCCCATAAAATCTCGTTATTCTGCTTATGGACGCTTTTTAAAAAGGCGTCTGAAAAATTCGTGTTCCGGAGAAAGTCTGCTTATTTCAATATCCGGATTAGCTTTTGAAAGAAAGCCTGTAATTTTATCAAATATAAGCTCTGTTTCAGTATTGTATCTTCTTCTGAAAATAAATGGTCCTGAAACAAAACGTGTTATTAAATAGACTTTTTTGTCCTTTGTATTTATCTGCAAATAATAATTCCTACGTAAATACCGTCCAAAGCTTATGCGGTAAAAGCATCTTACCTTTTCAATATCGTCATAATAAATCCTTAACGGAATCTCAAAGCTTACAAGACACTCCCTCATGAAAAAGTGCCTGTCAGCAATCACTCTTTTACAGTGTTCAAGGCGTTCTTCAATGGTAAAATCAGTAAATGATTCCTTTATCTTTTTCAGTCTCAGAAAATAGACAGCTAAAATAACACCATAGGCAGCAATAATGACTGCACAGATAAGAGTGAATGTTCCGTAAATTATTCCGGAAAAGTAATCCTCACCGCTTTCAGGCAGCTTGCTTAAAAAGAACAGTCCGAATACTATTGCGGCAGCTGTGACCGCAGTTTTTGCTCCTGTGCACTGAAGCACAGCTTTTTTATATATGTTCATATTATAATTACGTTCATGCACATTCCTGTGACATACACTATGCAATTAACCGAAAAAACGTAAAATCAGAACTGTTCAAGGAATCTGACATCATTTTCATAGAGAAGTCTCAGGTCATTGATGCTGTAGCGTCCCATTACCATTCTTTCCAGTCCAAGACCGAAAGCAAATCCTGAATAGATACTGCTGTCGATTCCGCAGCCTTCAAGCACCTTTGGGTGAACCATTCCTGCACCGAGAAGCTCAATATATCCCTCGTCCTTGCACATCGAGCAGCCCTTTCCGCCGCAGTTGAAGCACATAATATCAACCTCGCAGCTTGGCTCTGTAAACGGGAAGTGGTGCGGACGGAAACGAAGCTTGCAATTATTGCCGTAAAGCTTTTTCATAAGCATTTCAAGAGTACCTTTAAGGTCGGACATTTTTATTCCCTTATCGACAACAAGTCCCTCAATCTGGTGGAAAAGCGGAGAATGTGTAGCGTCTACAGCGTCTGAACGGTAAACTCTGCCGGGAGAAATTATTCTTATAGGCGGCTTCTGGGTTTCCATTACATGAACCTGAACAGATGAAGTCTGTGTTCTCAGGAGAATCTTGTCATTTATGTAAAAGGTATCCTGAGTATCTCTTGCAGGGTGGTCGGGAGGAAGATTAAGTGCCTCAAAAACATGATAATCGTCGTCAACTTCAGGACCGTCAGCAATGTTGAAGCCCATGCCCATAAAGATATCACGTATCTCATTTTCAACCTTTGAAAGCGGGTGAAGCTTACCAATAGTCTGCGGCTTTCCGGGCAGAGTAATGTCAATTGATTCTGCTGCGATTTTTGCAGCCTGAGCACTTGCTTTAAGAGCACTCAGCTTTTCGGAAAGAGCTTCTTCGATATCAGCTCTAACCTTATTTGCAAGCTGACCTACAACAGGTCTTTCTTCTGCGGAAAGCTTACCCATCTGCTTTAAAATGGCAGTAAGCTCACCTTTTTTTCCGAGATACCTTATTCTCAGCTCGTCAAGCGACTTGATTTCGGTACATGAGGCAAGCTCGGCTTTAGCAAGCTCCTCAATTTTTTTCAGCTGTTCCTTCAAAATTAATCACCTCAAAAAAATATATAATATAACTTATGTGCAGGCATACAAAAAGATCCTGCCCAACAGGACAAGATCTGAACCTTGCTTATAACCACCTATCAGTCAGGAGAGCCAACACTCTCTTGTCCATAACGCAGACCTGCGTCACACTCTACTCGAAAGCCGCATATACAGCAAACGGAAAAATCCTTTGGCGTTTGCTGTTTGCCGATCCGCACGGAGCAAACTTTAGTTTGCGGATGTGCGAGGCACTTATAATAATGGAAAAGCTTCTTTAAAATGTGCCACTCGTGAGTGAACTTCGGCTGTATAAAATGTCAGCTGCTCTCATCAAAACCAGCTTTTCTGTAAACAAATCTTTTACAACTTACTCTCTCAGTCATAATGTTATATACTATTATAAACTTAAAATAAAAAAAAATCAAGAGAATTTATTGAAATCCTCAAATTTTTGTGATATTATAATATATAATACGGCTTAAACAAAGGACATATATATGTATTTTAGCCAAATTTATATATGAAACGGAGAGAATTATATGGATAATTTTTCAGAACAGCTTGTAGAGCGCAATGATACAACAGCGGACAAGCTGAAAAAGATTCTAATTTACGGCGGAGGTACTATTCTGACTATTTTTCTGATAGTCCTGTCACTGCTTATGCTGGGAAGCGTCTACTCAACTCTCGGCTTTATCCTTGCCGTTGTGATTGGTTACGGCACCTATTATTTAGGGCAGTCAACCAGTGTGGAGTATGAATACGCCATAACTAACGGCGAGCTTGATGTGGACAAGATAATTGCAAAAAAACGCAGAAAAAGCCTTATCAGCGTAGATG
>JAEDLA010000108.1 GCA_016295545.1 Oscillospiraceae bacterium
AAGCAGTCCGCAGGGATAAAGCTGCCGAACGCGGCGGATTCCGTAATCGTATCTACCTTGACGGTGTGGAGATTGAAACATGAAAAAATCAATATTATGCAGCATCCGGCAGCTCTGCGGAAGATCTGTTCATCGAGA
The DNA here is from genome assembly GCA_016295545.1 of Oscillospiraceae bacterium. Classification (GTDB taxonomy): domain Bacteria; phylum Bacillota; class Clostridia; order Oscillospirales; family Ruminococcaceae; genus Ruminococcus. The sequence continues at coordinate 139 of JAEDLA010000108.1, forward strand.
TGTTTTCATATACGTTCGGTGCTGAGAAAGCCGGTTATCTCTATACACAGTATCATTTCTACGATATATACCAGAACGAGCGCTTTGCGGATTTCTTCCCTCCAACTACATAAGGTCGGGTGCTTTTAGTAAGTCAAAGCGCACTGTATCTCCGAGAGACACTGGACTTATTCCCAAGAACAGGAAAAATCCACTCCACGATAATCTCATCATTTCTACATAAGAGAAAAAGTGCCGAATTTTCGGCACTTTTCTTATGCTCTCTATTTTTTACGTGACATCAATACTACGCACTCAACGTGCCCTGTCCGTGGGAACAAATCAGCACCGCAAACTTTATTCACAGAAAAACCTTGATTGCAAAGCCATTTGGCATCACGAGCGGCAGTAGCGGGATTACAGGATATCATAACAATTTTTCGGGGAGCTGAATTGGCAATAACATTAAGAGTATCAGCAGAGCATCCTTTACGAGGGGGATCAATAAGAACGACATCGGGAGAGATACCGGAAATATTAAGTTCAGAGAAAACGTCACCAGCATCACCACAATAGAAATCAGCGTTTAAGATATTATTATTCCGGGCATTTTCGATAGCATTTTCAACAGCCTGAGAAACGATTTCAATACCGATGATATGAGCGTTGGAGTCAGCCATGGAAAGACCGATAGTACCTGCACCGCAGAAGAGGTCAGCAATGCATAAGCAACTGTCTGGCTGAACATACTCTCTGGCTTTATTATAAAGACGTTCAGCCTGAGTTGTATTGACCTGATAAAATGAGAGCGGAGAAACAGAAATCAGATTACCGCACATTATATCTTTTATACAGTCATTTCCAGCAAGAGTTATGCAGATTTTACCGAGAATAACATTAGTTTTATCTGGATTAATATTCATTACAAGGCTTTTAATATCTGAAAATTTATCCTGAAGCCTCTGGCAAAGCGGCATAAGTTCACGGGATATATTTTTTCTTACAACGAAGCATACCATAATTTCACCGGAGTGTTCACCCTTACGGAGGTATATATGGCGCATCATACCAGAATTTGAAGCTTCATTATATACTGAGATTTTATGTGAGTTAATATAATCCAGAATACAGGCAGTAATTTCGGAAAAGATTTCAGGCTGAAGAGCGCAGTCATGAACAGGTATGACTCTATGACTTCTTGGTGCATAGAATCCGCAGACAGCCTTTCCGTCAATTTCAGCAAGAGGAAACTGAGCCTTGTTTCTGTAACGAGAGATTTTATCAGAGGCAATAAAGCTGTCGAATTCAGGATCTAGTCCTCCGATTCTGCGAAAAGCATTTTTAACGATATTATCTTTAATAAGGCATTCCTCCTCATAAGAGATATGTCGGAAAATACAGCCACCGCATTTTCCGGAGACATTGCAGTCTGAATCAATCCGAAAAGGTGAGGGGAGGATAATTTCATTTATAATACCGAAAGCATAATTTTTAAGAACCTTGACAATTTTTAGTTTAATAATATCACCGGGAGCAGTATCAGGAACAAATACAGCAAATCCATTAATTTTGCATACCCCGTTTCCTTCGGCAGTAATATCTGTTATTTCAGCTTCGTAGCATTGATTTTTTTCAAGCATTCCGATACCTCTTTCTTTTTTTCCATAAGCTGTTCAAAGCGACCTATATATTCATAGGGGAATTTATAATTATGGATTCTGTTAATTTTTCCGTCGGGATAAACGAGTTTTGTAGAAGCAGCACAGCCTGCACCGATTATAGTCTGAGTTTCGTCCATAATGAAAATATTGTAATAGCTTTCAAAGCCTTTTTTTGAATAACCGACATTTTCAAGATTATCCACAGTATTCTTCTGCCGATAGAGATAATAGGGATTATAGCCATTACTCATCAGCTTTTCAATACTGTAATCCACCATTTCTGCAGCAGGATTTGACATATTGTCCAGACTGTTTTCAAATAAATTAGCAGCTCTTTTCAATGTGAGGGTGTGAACTGTAATACTTTCCGGAGCGAGACTGATAATTCTGTCAAGTGTATTTCTGAAGCTGTCTGCCGTATCAGTTGGCAGACCAGCAATCAAGTCTGTATTTATATTGGTGAATCCGTTTTTTCTTGCAGCTTCAAAAGCTCTGATAGCGTCGTCTCCTGAATGGTTTCTGCCGATTACTTTAAGCACATTGTCATTAAGAGTCTGAGGATTTACAGAAATTCTGTCTGCCCCCAGCTCTTTAATTACATGGAGCTTTTCCGCAGTAATAGTATCAGGTCTTCCAGCCTCAAAGCTGTATTCACGGATTTTGTCAAGATTGAAGCAGCGCTGAACGCATTCCATAACAGCTCTGATATCATCAGGGGACAGAGAAGTGGGTGTGCCGCCGCCAAAATATATAGTATCGATTTCCGTGTTAGTTTCATTAATAATATTGCTGATAATTTCAAGTTCACGGCAGAGTGCCGAGATATAGTCCGGCATTAATTTCACAGCAGATTCCATAGAATGAGATACAAATGAGCAATAGCTGCATCTTGTCGGGCAAAATGGAATGGAAACGTAAAGACTGACAGCTTTACGGTTTATCTTATTAAGTATGGGAAGCTGATTGACCGCTGTGTTATATGCAAGCTTTAATTTATCCAGTGAAATCTCATATTTTTCAGTAAGAATACGTTGTATTTCGTTAAAACTTCTGTTTTCCTGTAAAAGCTCAATTACCTTTTTAACAGGGCGGATTCCTGTCATAAGTCCCCATGAGGGAGTAATATGCATTTTTTCACTGAGAATATGATAAATAAGCCGGCAAAGCTCATGTTCAACCATATTTTTATCAGTTTGACAATTGCAGTCAAGAATTTTGGATTTTTTTACGCTTTCAAGTCCTGATAGCTTTACTTCGGCAGAAATAGTAGAATCACCGTCATTTTCAGAGAGTTCAGCAACAATAAAGCTGTCACCATAACGTTCTGAAACATCATCTGAAAAATTAAATCGTGAAGCCGGAAAGAAAAGCTTCAGGGTAGCTTCAATCTCATATTTAAAAGTATTGCCGATTAAAATAACCGGCATTTTAAAATTATTTGTATTCATTTTTTCTCCGTTATTATCTATTTTATACCTGTCCGGATGCTAAAGGAATTTTTAGGACAGCCATTATTCATGTTCTTGCAGCACTTCTGAGATATGGATTATTTTTTCTCTCAAAGTCAAGTGTTGAAGTCTGGTTATGTCCCGGATAAAGCCTGTAGTCGCCGGACAAACTGGCAATTCTTTTCAGTGAATTTTCCATAGCAATAATATTTCCACCGGAAAAATCAGTTCTGCCAATAGAGCAGCAGAAAAGGGTATCACCGGAGAAAATCAAATTATCGCAGATATAGCATACGCTGCCCGGAGAGTGTCCGGGGGTATGCATTACACGGAAATAACAGTCTCCGTCTCTGATATAACAGTCATCACCTACAGCAGTATATTTGGTTACAGGTTTAAATGGCAGTACGGAAATATCCGCAGCAAGAGAAGCCTTTTCGCTGCCAAGCATATAGGAGTCTGCTTCGTGAATAAAGACCTCAGCACCAGTAGCGGCAGCAACTTCCGCAACACCTCCTGTATGGTCAAAGTGACCGTGAGTGAGCAGGATTTTAGTAAGCTTAAGCTTCTTATTTTCAAGCATATCAAGCAGTTTGTAGCTGTCACCGCCAATATCAACAGCAACACATCTGCCCGGTTCAGTTTCGATAATATAGCAGTTAGACTTTAATTCTCCAAGATATAAATGATGAATCTGCATAAGACAGACCTCCTTAAATTCAGATAGAAGCTCTTTCAACTGAAATAACGCCTTTAATTTTTCTGAGCTTTTCAAAGAGATGTTTAAGCTGTTCTGTACCGGCAATAGTAATAGTAGCTTCAAAGAGCGCATTGCCATTTTTAAGGTTTCGTGAGGAGGAGTGGAGTATGGGCACACGAGCTTCGGTAAGAATAGCAGTAATGTCGAAAACAAGACCAACTCTGTCGGTAGCCGTAACCTCAAAGCTTGTCTGAAGCAGAGTATCGCTGTTGGCTGACCACTGGATATCGCACCAGCGTTCAAGTTCTTCGGTATTATTGCGGCTCAGAACGGCTCTGTAATTCGAGCAGCTTGTGGTATGCACTGATATACCATGTCCACGAGTGATAAATCCCACAATATCATCTCCCGGAAGTGGATTGCAGCACTGAGCAAATTTCACAACGCAGTCATCGATTTTGTCGAGGATAATGCTGTTTTTCTTTGTTGACAGCTTTGGCTGTATTACGGGAACTATCTGTTCAGGTTCCTCCTGCTTGTAAAGCTTCTGATACTTTTCTTTGAGACGGGAAATAATTTTGGAAAGGGGAGTACCTCCGTAGCCGATAGAAGCATAGAAATCATCAAGATTTTCACAGTTATGGCGTTTGAAGTTATCTGAGAGAAATTCCTCGTACTTATCCTCAGGCAGATTAATATGCTGACGTTTGAATTCACGTTCAAGCTCAGCCTTTCCGTGAGCTATATTTTCTTCACGGCATTCTTTTTTGAACCATGAGCGGATTTTTGCCTTGGCTTCGTTAGTTTTAGCGATATCCAGCCATGCCCTGTTAGGACCTTTGTCAGGATCACGGCTTGTAATTATCTCACAAATCTGACCTGTTTGAAGCTTATAGTCAAGAGGAACAATTCTTCCGTCAACCTTTGCACCGACAGTCTTGTGACCTATCTCCGTGTGGATTTTATAGGCAAAATCGATAACTGTTGAATCAACCGGCAGGGAAATAGAAGCACCTTTTGGAGTCATTACAACAATATCTTCCGGAGCAAGGTCATTTTTAATAATGCGAACGATTTCCTCCACATCATCTGAAGTCTGCTGAGCTTCAATGACCTGACGAACCCATGCAAGGCGCTGTTCCATTTTATCCTTGCCACGTATTCCCTCCTTATATTTCCAGTGAGCAGCAATGCCGTATTCAGCTGTTTCGTGCATATCCCATGTACGAATCTGAACCTCAAAGGGAATACCCTCTTTTCCGAGAACAGTGGTGTGGAGAGACTGATACATATTGGATTTCGGTGTAGAGATATAGTCCTTGAATCTGTTAGGGATTGGACGGAACATATCATGTATCAGACCAAGTACATTATAACATTCAGCAACAGTGGAAACGATAATTCTAACAGCATATTTATCATATATCTGGTCGATATTCTTGTGATTGATAAATACCTTTTTATAGATACCGTAAATGCTTTTAACTCTGCCCTCAATCTGAGGCGGCTCAGTAAAGTCCTCATTCTTGAATCGCTGTGCAATACGATTTTTTATAGTGACAATGAATGCTTCACGTTCTTCTTTTTTATTTTCAAGAATATGTTCTATTTCAGAATAGGCATAGGGATCGAGGTAATGGAATGAAAGGTCCTCAAGCTCCTCCTTGACAGCACGAATTCCAAGACGGTGAGCAATAGGAGCATAGATATTCATAGTTTCAAGAGCTGTATTGCGTTGCTTTTCAATAGGACGGTATTTTAATGTTCGCATATTATGAAGC
>JAEDLA010000109.1 GCA_016295545.1 Oscillospiraceae bacterium
CTGGTCTTTACGGAAATCCCGGTCAGTTTAACTATTCAGCTTCAAAGGCTGCTATTATCGGTATGACCAAGACTGCTGCAAAGGAGTTCGGTTCAAGAAATATTACCTGCAATGCCGTTGCTCCGGGATTTATCCACACCCCTATGACAGATGTTCTCTCCGATGACCTCAAGGCTAAAATGCTGGAGCTTGTGGCTATGAAAAGATACGGCGAACCGGAGGAAATTGCCTCTGTTGTATCTTTCCTTGCTTCTGATGACGCTTCTTACGTTACAGGTCAGGTCATTGAAATATCCGGCGGACTTTCAATGTAACATTTTCTGACATCTGTACAGGCATTTTTTCAGGATTATTTAAAACGAAAGGATTTATTATATGAGCAGAAGAGTTGTTATTACTGGTATGGGAGCTGTTACTCCGCTTGGAACCGGCGTTGATAAGTTCTGGAATGGCATAAAGGAGAATAAGATAGGCTTTTCATATATTGATTCATTTGAAAATAATCGCACCGGTGTTAAAATCGGCGGAATTGTAAGAGATTTCAATGAAGCTGATTATTTTGAAACTCCCGGCTGCTTCGATAAAAAAGAGGCTAAGCGTATGGATACCTTTACCAAATACGCTGTTGTCTCTGCTCACGAGGCTATCACTGACGCAGGTTCGGATTTCAAGGACGTTGATCCCTACAGAGCCGGTGTTATAATCGGCTGCGGAATCGGCGGCATAGACCTTACTCTCTCTGAGTACAGCAAGTACCTTGAAAAAGGTCCGGGAAGAATCTCCGTTTTTTACATTCCCATGATGATAAGCAATATGGCAGCAGGTACTGTTTCAATGAAAACAGGATTCCGTGGCGCTAACTTTGACGTTTCCACAGCCTGCGCTTCAGCTACTCATGCACTTGGCGAAGCCTTCCGCAAAATCAAGGACGGCTACCTTGATGTCTGCCTTGCAGGCGGTACTGAAAGCACCAATGTTGAGTTTACCTATGGCGGATTTGCAAATATGAAAGCTCTCTCAAAATCAGAGGACCTTGAAAGAGCTTCTATTCCTTTTGACAAGGAGAGAAACGGCTTTGTTCTCGGTGAGGGAAGCGGCGTTCTTGTACTTGAGGAATATGAACACGCTAAGGCAAGAGGCGCTAAGATCTACTGCGAAATTGCAGGCTACGGCGCTACCTGTGACGGCTATCACATGACTTCTCCCGCTCCTGAGGGTGAGGCTGCCGGTATGGGCATGACTCTCGCTATGCAGGAAGCCGGTCTTAAACCGGAGGATATTGACTACATCAACGCTCACGGCACTTCCACCGGTCTTAACGATAAATACGAGACAAGAGCCATTAAAAATGCTTTCGGCGACAAGGCTTACGATGTGAAGATCAATTCCACAAAGTCCATGACAGGTCATCTTCTTGGTGCTGCCGGTGCTATTGAAGCTATCGTTACCGCAAAGTCGGTGCAGGAGGGCTTTATCCACAAAACAGTGGGATATAAGGTTCCTGACGAGGAGTGCGACCTCAATTACTGCGTTGAGGGCAATATACAACAGGAGGTAAGAGCTGCTCTGTCCAATTCACTGGGCTTCGGCGGTCATAATGCCACACTTTGCTTTAAGAAAATCTGAGAACAGGAGTGCTGATATGGAAGATAAATTTTTTGCTTCGCTCGATATTGATATCCTGAGCCGCCTTGCTGATATTGTCTGCGAAAAGGAGCTTGCTGAGATCACTGTTGCTGACGGTGACAAGGTAGTTACTGTTAAGGGCAAAAAGCAGGTAATGGCTTCACCGGCATTTCCTATGCCCGCTGCTCCGGTTCAGCCTGTGAATGTTCCGTCTCCGGCACTGATACTGGAAAAACCGGCAGAACCGGCTGTTTCCGGAAATGTAGTGAAGTCTCCCATTGTGGGAACATACTACGGAGCACCCTCACCTGAAAAGCCACCCTTTGTCAAGGTAGGCGATACCGTTAAAAAGGGTGACGTTATTATGATAATCGAGTCAATGAAGCTTATGAACGAGGTACAGTCCGACTACAGCGGTACTGTTAAGGAAATACTTGTTCAGAACGGCGAGGCTGTTGAATATGATCAGCCTATTATGATAATTGAATAACACGGGAATCATTTTTGTGGTTGAATAATAAATAAAGCAGGACTGCTGCTGATTACAGGAGGTAACAAATGTCAGATATAATTATGAACAAGGAACAGATCATGGAAATTATCCCTCATCGTGATCCCTTTCTCCTCATTGATGAAATCGTTGAGATGGAGGTAGGCGTTAAGGTTAAGGCAAGAAAATATATAAAGGCTGATGAGTTTTGGTTTCAGGGACATTTTCCGGATTATCCGGTTACTCCCGGCGTGCTCATGATTGAAATGCTCGCTCAGGCGGGAGCTGTATGTATGCTTTCAAAGCCTGAATTCAAGGGAAAGATAGGTCTTTTCGGCGGTATTGACAAGGCTAAGTTCCGCAGACAGGTTCTTCCCGGCGACGTTCTTGACCTTGAGGTTGAGGTAGTGAGACAGAGAGGTCCTGTGGCAACCTGCAAGGCACTTGCATCAGTTGGCGGTGAAAAGGCTGTTTCCTGCGAAATAACCTGCGTTGTTGCCGACGGTGATAAGGGTGAATAAGTAATGTTCAGAAAAATTTTGATCGCTAACAGAGGCGAAATAGCCGTCCGTATTATCAGGGCGTGCCGTGAGCTTGGCGTGCGCAGCGTTGCTGTTTACTCAACTGCTGACAAAAACAGCCTCCACGCTCAGATTGCCGATGAAGCTGTCTGCATCGGTCCTCCGGCTACAAAGGACAGCTACCTTAACATGAATGCCATTATTCAGGCGGCTGTAAATACCGGCGCTCAGGCAATTCATCCCGGCTTCGGATTCCTTTCCGAAAATGCTGAATTTGCCCGTCTCTGTGAAAAAAATAATATCGTTTTCATTGGTCCGTCCTATAAGTCTATAGAAATGCTGGGCGACAAGGCTGCCGCTAAGGAGACTATGGCTGCTGCCGGTGTTCCGGTTATTCCCGGTTCAAAGGGTGCTGTTTCGTCTCTGGACGATGCAAGGGCTGTTGCTGAAAAGGCTGGATATCCTGTACTGGTAAAGGCTTCAGCAGGCGGCGGCGGACGTGGTATCCGCCGTGTTGAGGCACCGGAGGAGCTTGAAAATCAGATAACTGCTGCTCAGCAGGAGGCGAAAAACTTCTTCGGAGACGCATCTGTTTATATCGAGAAGTTCCTGATTAATCCGCATCACGTTGAGATACAGATAATTGCTGATACTCACGGAAATTATATCTATCTTGGTGAGCGTGACTGCTCCATGCAGAGGCGTAATCAGAAGGTTCTTGAGGAATGCCCCAGTCCCATTGTTAATGAGGAGCTTCGCCGCAGAATGGGTGAAGCAGCTGTTACTGCTGCCCGTCAGTGCGGCTACTATAACGCCGGTACTATTGAATTCCTCGTTGATGAGGAAAAAAACTTCTACTTTATGGAGATGAATACCCGTATTCAGGTGGAGCACCCCATTACTGAGGAGGTTACCGGCTTTGACCTTGTAAAGGCTCAGATAAGAGTTGCAGCAGGTGAGGAGCTTGGCGTTGCTCAGGAGGATATTCGCCTGAACGGTCATGCTATTGAATGCCGCATAAACGCCGAAAATCCGGAGCTTGACTTCCGCCCGTCACCGGGTACGATAAAGTCTCTCTATGTGCCCGGCGGTCCGGGAATACGTATTGACAGCGCTGTTTATCAGGGCTATACCATTACGCCTTTTTACGATTCCATGATAAGCAAGCTCATTGCTCACGGTGCTAACCGTGATGAGGCTATTATGAAAATGAAATGGGCACTCTCTGAATTTATTGTGGAGGGAGTCGAAACAAATATCGATTTCCAGCTTGAACTTATCAAGCGTCCCGAATTTAAAAACGGCTGCTATGATAACGGATTCCTTAACAGGTATATGGAAGTCCGTAAGAATAAATGAATTGCGGTGAATTAAATGCTTGAAGATTTTTTTAACGTTGTAAAAAAACGTTTTAACGATGACGATGATAAGCAGACCAATGAAAAGCCTGCTTTCAAATGTCCCAGATGTCAGAGCCTTACTCCTATGGACAGGTTTGAGGAGCTTCACAGAGTCTGTCCCAGCTGCAATTATCACGGCAGACTTTCTGCAAGGGAACGTATCCTGATTACTGCTGACAAGGACAGCTTCGTTGAGTATGACGCTGATATGATAAGCTGCAATCCCATAGATTTCCCCGATTATGAGCAGAAAATGGAGGAGCTTCGCAGTGCTACCGGCATTAAGGACGCTATAATTACCGGAGAAGCAAGGATTAAAGGCTCTCCTGTTGTTATGGGAGTTATGGACTCACGGTTTATGATGGCTTCTATGGGCAGCGTTGTGGGTGAGAAAATCGCCCGTGCCTTTGAACGGGCTGCGGAGAAAAATCTGCCTGTTATTATGTTTACGGCTTCCGGAGGCGCTCGTATGCAGGAGGGTATTGTCTCGCTTATGCAGATGGCTAAGACCTCCGGTGCAGTCAAGCTCCACAGTGACGGAGGCGGTCTTTATATTACCGTTCTTACCGATCCTACGACAGGCGGAGTTACTGCAAGCTTTGCTTCACTTGGCGATATTATTATTGCTGAGCCGAAAATTCTCATTGGCTTTGCCGGCAGGCGAGTTGTTGAGGGTACAGTGAAGCAGAGACTTCCCGACGATTTTCAGCTTGCAGAATTTATGCAGAGCAAGGGCTTTGTGGATATGATAGTTGAACGCAGAAAAATAAGAAGTACCCTGTCACATCTTCTGAAGCTTCACGGCTATAACAAGCAGGAGGTGCAGCAGAATGGATAATGTCAGAACAGCTTACGAAAGGCTGGAACTTATACGCCACAAGAACCGCCCTACTATCCGTGACTATATCCCGCTTATTTTTACGGATTTCTATGAAATGCACGGTGACCGTCTTTTTGGTGATGACGGAGCTGTTATCGGCGGAATCGCAAGGCTTGACGACAGACCTGTTACCATTATCTCTGAGGTCAAGGGCAGGGACATAAATGAGAATAAAAAATGCAACTTCGCCATGCCAAATCCGGAGGGCTACAGAAAGGCTCTCAGGCTTGCACGTCAGGCGGAAAAGTTCCACAGACCGGTCATCTGTTTTATCGATACTCCCGGAGCTTATCCCGGCGTTGCCGCTGAGGAGCGTGGTCAGGGTGAGGCTATTGCACGCAATATCGCTGAATTTATGACTCTGAGGACACCTGTTGTCTCAGTCGTTCTCGGTGAGGGCGGCAGCGGCGGTGCGCTTGCTCTCGGCGTGTGCGACGAGCTTGCTATGCTGGAAAATGCAATATACTCCGTTATCTCTCCAAGAGGCTTTGCAAGCATTCTCTGGAAGGACGCTTCCCGTGAGGAGGAGGCAAGCAATATTATGAAGATAACTGCTGAAGATCTGGTAAAATTAGGCGTTGCTGAGACTATTATTGAAGAGCCTCTCGGAGGAGCACATAACGATTTAGACAAAATGTCCGAAAATATTAAAGAATATTTGTCACAAAAGATACCGGAAAAATGTCAAAAAGATATTGACGTTTTGCTAAAAGAACGTTATACTAAGTTTAGAAAAATCG
>JAEDLA010000110.1 GCA_016295545.1 Oscillospiraceae bacterium
TTAATAAACCCTTTGGAATCCCCCCTTGCGGCTTCGCCGCTTTTTATAGATATTTAATTGCCTTAATAATATTAAATGTTCAGCAAAAGCTCTCAGTGTTATACGCTGCTAACAGCTTTTCCGGATTTTTTCAGAAAAGCTTCGTCTTTTTTGCGTCTGAAATACACTACCTTTATGAAAGCTTTCAAAAATCTTTTTTCTGCCCCATAAAATCTTAGCCGCAAAGGAGTGATTGACTATGACTGCTGAACAAAATATTCTTACCGGAGGTGACTGTACCATTTTACTTACCGAACCAGATACTGCCGCAGCTGAGCCTGATGCCCATGAAATTCAGAATTGCGATGTTAACAGCCTTATTTTAACCTGCCGCACTTCACGGGAAAGTCTCTGCACACTGTACAATATGTTCAAGAAAAACGTTTTTGCAATTGCTTTCGGTATCACCGGCGACTATCACCTCGCTGAGGACTGCGTTGCCGAAACTTTTATCAGGCTGTCTCAGGTCAAGCGCTTCTCCCCTCACGGCGGTGACGGCAAAGGCTTTATTTTCACCATTGCACGCAACGTTGCTCTTGAACAGCGCCGCAGATATAAAAAAGAATGCATCAATCTCGTCATTCAAAGCTACGGCGAAGCAGATAAAACTGTTGAGGACAGCATTTTTATCAATCAGCTGCTGAAAAACCTCAACGACAAGCAAAGGCAGACCGTTATCCTTAAATGCTGCAGCGAGCTCACCTTCCGGGAAATTGCAAGGATAATGAAATGCCCCGAAACTACTGTGAAATCACGATATAAAAAAGCCATCCAAATCCTACAGTCAAAGGCAGGTGCTGAGTAATGAAACAAAATGACAACAGAAACGCCGATTTTGAAAGGCTTCTGAAAAGCAAAATGGACGAGCTTGCCTCCTCTGTTGACTGCTTCGATAAAATTTCCGGAAAAGCTTTTCCTGAGAAAAAAGCGGATTTTTCAGATGATGAATACACTGTCTGCGACCTCGAAAACGTTACCGGAAGAAAAAAAGGCTTCCGCTTTCTGCCTGTGGCGGCACTGCTTGCAGCAGCTGCGGTATGCATCTGCATGATTCCTGATAATTCCGGCTTTCGCGACTTCGTTTACTCCCATATCGGAAAATCCGAGAAAAAGGTCTACAGGGAGATTATCAATGAGATAAATTACGAATTTGAAAACTACTCCTATTCTACCTACGACTGTTCTCTTGAAGAATTTATCAGCCGTGACGTTCTTGTCTCTCCCCTTTTAGGCTGCCCCTTTGAAGAAAAGGATATTGACGATGTAAAGGTCAGAATCTACACAAAGCTCTGCGGCGAGATCCCTACTAATCAGGTCTACGCTGTGGAATATACAGGACACAGTCCTGAGGCGGGAAACATCATTGCAGCTGCTGACTCAAAGGCTAAATTTACCGATGAGGAGCTTGAAGAATACAGCAATTTCTCCTATGCAGACTTTGAATCCTCTGCCGGCTGCTTCAGCCTTGACGGGGACTACATTACTGACAGCAGCGGAACTCCCATAACAGCTGCGGAAATCGTCTACCCATGCATTTTCAAGTATCAGGACGAAGTAATCATGCTTAACAGTCAGATACTGTACTATCACCCAACAGAAGATACAGACAACAACGAGTATTTCTACGATATAAAGGGAACATATCAGCAAAAAGGCTATTCCCCCAAGAAATTTGACACTTCTGTTCTCGGCAGCCTGTGGAATAATGCCGTATATTTCAACGGTACTTCCGCTATGGCTGAAACTGACCTTTCCGTATTTACAAAAACAGATATTTACAGTATTTACTCCGATGACAGCAGTGATATTATGGCAGCTGCGCTTTATTCCAAAAACGATAAGAATTCCGTTACATGGCTGTCCGCCGATTCACCTGTTCAGATTATTTCAAAGGAGGATAATTCCCTTATTGCTGAAATCCTCCCCCACTCAGAAAAGCTGCTGAATATGTGGGTTGTCTACCTTCCGGATACGGGAGAGGATATTCTCATTAAATCAGCCAGCGGAAAAATAAATACCTCACGTACTTATGAATCGCTGACAGGCAAGGATTCAGAAATGGTGCAGTCAACAGAGTCAGAGATTGCTGAGCTTGAACAAATGGCATCAATAGCAGCGGAAATTGAAAAAAATGCACAGGAAGCTCAAAATGCCGAAAAAGATCGTCAGGAGGCAGTTAAGCAGGAACTAAACAATTACATTTCCGAGCTTCAGGATAAGCTCAGTGAGCTTGAAAAAGATAATGAAGACGGCAATGCAGATGAAACGATAAAAGAGATACAAACAGCTATAGAGTCTGTACAGGCTGAGCTTAACGAGCTTGAAAACAAATGACCTGATTTCATCACAAATCTATTCAAAAGAAAGATAAACATATACAAAAAGTCCGGCATTTCCTTTGATTATCAGGGAATACCGGACTTTTTTTCAAGAAAAAAGGGACGACAGCACGTCCCTAAATAAAATCAGAATCTATTACTTTTTGCTTGCAGCTGGCTCGCTGCTGAGGAATTTGTAAACAACTGCTGCAAGTGCTGCTCCAACTAAAGGTCCGACAATAAATACCCAGAGTTCGGAAAGTGCAGAGCCGCCGGCGAATATTGCCGGTCCGATGCTTCTTGCAGGATTTACAGATGTTCCTGTAAGACCAATTCCAAGAATATGTACAAGTGTAAGGGTAAAGCCGATGATAAGTCCGCCGAATGAGCCGTGACCTGCCTTTTTGGAGGTTACACCGATTATTGTCAGCACGAAGATAAATGTGAGAACTATCTCAACTACAAGTCCTGCTGCAATACTTCCGTTAACTCCGCCAAGTCCGTTTGCTCCGTAGCCGCCGGTCATATCTTCAACGTCTCCTGAACTGAAAATAAGTGCAAGAATGCCTGTGCCGGCTATTGCTCCGAGAATCTGGGAAATAACATATCCGATAAAATCAGATACGCTCATTCCGCCGCTGATAAGCACTCCGAGAGAAACTGCCGGATTAATATGACATCCGGAAATATTTCCCACGCAGTATGCCATACCTACAATGGTAAGACCGAATGCAAAGGCTGTAAGTATATATCCGCAGCCTGACTTTGAATCACAGCCAACAAGCATGGCTGTTCCGCAGCCGAGAATTACAAGAACCATTGTTCCTATGAACTCAGCCACATACTTTTTGATTGATTCCATTACTCTGCCTCCTGTAATATTAGTTATTTCTTTGAAGTTATTTTCTTTGTCTTAAACTTCAATAATATTATAGCAGACAGCTCCTTATATGTCAAGAAAATGCAGTCAGATTTACAAAAATTTTCTGATTTGAGGCAATCAAAGTATATTGCCCGTTGTAAAGGTAAGATTTAAGTAAAATTTAGTCATTTTTTATAGTGACTTTTCTGACATTTTGTGCTATAATTGATTATTGAGAACCTTTTCCGAACGGATATGCATGAAAATCTGCTGTTCACCGGCTCTCATACTATATAAAAAACAAAATAAAGGCGATCAGCCGTAATTGTTAAAGGACGTGCTTAATATGGCAAATATAAGTAATTATGATGTTATTATAGCCGGCTGCGGTGCTGCCGGTCTTTATGCAGCCATTAATCTTCCCTCAGATATGAGCGTGCTGCTGCTCTGCAAGAGGGAGACCTCACTGTGCAACTCCTCTCTCGCTCAGGGCGGTATTGCCGGCGTCTGCGACTGTCCCGGTGATAATATTCAGTATCATGAAAACGATACCCTTGTTGCCGGAGGCTTCAAAAATAATCCTGACGCCGTTCATACACTGGTAAGCGAAGCTGCTCAGGATATCAGGAAAATAATCAGTCTCGGCGTTGACTTCGACAAAAATCCCGACGGCACCTACCACCGTACCCTTGAGGGCGGTCACAGCCACCACAGAATCTTCCACCACGCTGACGCAACAGGTGCCGAAATAACATCAAAGCTTCTGGCTAAGGTACAGTCCCTTGAAAATGTTACTATCATGGACAATGCTCTCCTCTGCGGACTGAAAAAGACTTCCACAGGTTACTCCGCCTTTGTCAGAAGAAATGACGATTACACTGCCTGCAACTGCCATTTTATGATACTTGCAACAGGCGGTATAGGCAGAGTTTATGAATTTACTACAAACTCCGCTATAGCTACCGGCGACGGAATTGCCTTTGCTTATGAGCTGGGCGCAAAAATCAAGAACCTCAGCTATGTTCAGTTCCACCCTACTGCTTTCAATAACAGGCATACAAGAGAGTGCTTCCTTATTTCCGAAGCTGTACGTGGTGAAGGCGCATATCTCCTTAACTGCAAGGGCGAACGCTTCATGCAGAATTATGACAAGCGGTTAGAGCTTGCCCCAAGAGATGTTGTCTCCCATGCTATCGTTCTCGAAGCACGCAAACAGAATTCCACCGAATTTTATCTTGATATCAGCTACAAGGACAGCGATTTCCTTAAAAAGAGATTCCCGATGATTTACGAAAAGCTCCTTGAACAGGGCTTTGACCTGACTAAGGACAGAATACCGATATACCCCTGTCAGCACTACCTTATGGGCGGTATCGACGTTGACAGCAACTCTGAAACCTCTCTGCCCAATCTTTACGCCTGCGGAGAGTGCTCTCACACCGGTGTTCACGGCAGCAACCGCCTTGCAAGCAACTCCCTCCTTGAAGCTCTCGTTTTCTCACGTCATGCAGCGGAGCATATTGCTGCAAAAGCCAAGAACTGTCCCGCTGAATTTGAGTCTGCTCAGTTTGAGCCAAACATAAACAGCGAGCATATTCCTCACGGATTCCGCACGGAGACTCGCCATATTATGCAGAACTGCCACTTTGTAATCCCCGATGTTCACGCTGCTGCTGACGGATTCAGGCGAATCGAGGAAATAAGAAATGATCTTCTCAGCGGAGGATATTATGTTGATTCTGACTTCGTTGAAGCCAAATCACTCGTTACCGTTGCCTACATTATTTTAAAAGAAGTTATTCAGTAAAGGAGATTTATTTATGAAGCTTTTACAGTGTTACATCGACAATATAATTACAACCGCCCTTATGGAGGACATTAACTACACAGACGCAGCTGCCGACAACCTTATTCCTCCGGAGCATAAAAGCTCCGCATATTATGTGGCAAAGGATACCGGCGTTGTCTGCGGTATTGAAATAGCCGGCAGAGTTTTCGACCTTGCCGGCGGAAACGTTGACTTCCGTATATTGAAAAATGACGGCTCCAAAGTGGAAAAAGGTGATATTATAGCTGAATTGGAGGGCAGCACCCTCACTCTCCTGAAAGGTGAAAGAACAGCTCTTAATATTTTGCAGCATTTGTCCGGTATTGCTACTGCTACCAATAAATGCGTGGAGCTCGTCAAAGGTACAAACGCTTCTGTTACCGATACGAGAAAAACTCTCCCCGGTCTCCGTGCTCTTCAGAAATATGCTGTAACTGTTGGCGGCGGCAAAAATCACCGCTTCAATCTGTCAGATGCCGCTATGCTCAAGGATAACCACATTGACGCTTATGGCGGTATTACTGCTGCTGTTTCCGCTCTCAGGGAAAAAATCGGTCACACTGTTAAAATTGAAGTTGAGGTTCGCACTCTTGATGAG
>JAEDLA010000111.1 GCA_016295545.1 Oscillospiraceae bacterium
ACTTCCCTCGGCTTGACCGACGAAGTAATTATCGATATTTAATTACCGAATTAATAAGAATAATACTTCTCATTAATATTATTATAAACTTATTTTCCGGCTTCGTCAATAGGAAAATCAAAATTTTTGCAAGAAAATCTTAACAGGGCATAAGTCAGAGTATATGGAGAATAATATTTCTGAGGTGAGAAGAAGTGGCTAAAAAAGGTATGAAAAGACAGAATGTGACACACACTCAGCCGAGAAATAATGCGGCGGCTGTTCCGGAGATACAGGGAAAGGCGAAGCATGGAAATGTTCAGTCAAATCCCATAATTGCCGGAACATCTGCTCCTGCACTGAAGGTTTACCACTCAGTTCCGCATAAGAGGGAGAAACCGATTCCAGAGATGTATCCGGCAATTGACAATGACCTTGCAAGGGACAATCTTGAAAATGATCTGACAGCGGCTGATATGCAGTAGCGAATAATAAAGGCTCAGTCTCCATGATAAGAAACTGAGCCTTGAAATTATTAATTAACCGAATACTGCAAGGAGGAATCCGGCAGCAAGTGCTGAACCGATAACTCCGGCAACATTTGGTCCCATAGCGTGCATGAGGAGAAAGTTGGTAGGATTTGCCTTCTGACCTTCGACCTGAGAAACTCTTGCAGCCATAGGTACTGCGGAAACACCGGCAGAACCGATAAGAGGATTGATTTTTCCGCCTGAAAGCTTATACATAAGCTTGCCCACAAGAAGTCCGCCGACAGTTGAGAAGCCGAATGCAATAACACCGAGAATTACGATAAAGAGAGTTCTCAATGTAAGGAAGTTAGCGGCAACAGTCGTAGCACCAACGGAAATTCCGAGGAAAACAGTAACAATGTTCATAAGAGCATTCTGAACTGTGTCGGAAAGTCTTGCAGTAACACCGCATTCCTTCCAGAGATTGCCAAGCATGAGACAGCCGATAAGGGGAGCTGTGGAGGGGAGAAGCAGAATTACGAAAAGTGTAACGATAATGGGGAAAAGTATCTTTTCCTTTTTGGACACCTCACGGCTCATTTCCATTTTTACCTCACGTTCCTTTTTGGTGGTGAGCAGCTTCATAAGAGGAGGCTGGATAGCAGGAATAAGAGCCATATAGGAGTAAGCAGCAATAGCGATTGGTCCGAGAAGATTCGGAGCAAGCTTACCAGTAAGGTAAATAGCTGTAGGACCGTCAGCACCGCCGATGATACCGATAGATGCAGCCTCAGGACCGGAGAAGCCGAGCATTACAGCTCCGAAGAATGCGAGAAATACACCGAGCTGTGCAGCTGCGCCAAGAAGAAGACTTTTGGGATTTGCAAGCAGAGGACCAAAGTCTGTCATAGCGCCGACACCAAGAAAGATAAGTGATGGATAAAGTCCTGTTTTAACACCGATATAAAGAATATCAAGGAATCCGCCGTTTGACATTATGTGCCCGTAGCTGTGATAGAATTCGCTGTTCTTATCAAGGAAAGCGTCCCATAGCTCAGGGTGATAGAGGGCATTTGCGGAGCTTACATCGTCAATGTAAAAGTTGGAAACGTTGACGAGAAGCATACCAAAGGCAATTCCCACAAGGAGAAGCGGCTCGAACTTTTTTTTGATTCCAAGCCACAGCAGGAAACAGGAAATGCATATCATGAAAAGGTTTTTATAGCCGCCGTCGTGAAAAAAGCCTATAAAGCCCGATTCGTTCGCCAGTTTTTGAAGGGTTTCAAGAATATCCATTAAAAGCCCTCCTTATGCTATAACAACAAGGGGAGAACCTGTTTCAACAACAGCGCCCTTGGATGTAACGACCTGAACGACAGTGCCGTCTTTTGGTGCAGGGATCTCGGTTTCCATTTTCATGGCTTCAAGGATAGCAAGTATCTGACCAGCCTTTACGCTGTCGCCTTCCTTGACATCAACACGGATTATGTTGCCGGGCATAGGAGCAGTTACAGCTTCTCCGTCTTTAATGCTAACAGGAGCAGCTGCCGGTGCAGCAGGAGCGGCAGCCACAGCAGCAGGTGCAGCAGCAGGAGCAGCCGCAGCCGCCGGTGCAGGTGCACAGGCTTCATACTCGTCAAGGAGGACTGCCTTGCCGGCTTCTACCTCAACCTCGTAGGTCTTTCCGTTTAAAGTAATTTTATATTTCATTTTACTTAACCTCCTTAATTGATATGAAATGCAGCTCGTTCAGCGGCTTCTGCATTTTATAGGCAACGATCGCCATGATCATAGCAGCTTCCTTGTCCGGTACATCGTACAGCTTGACATGACCTGCTGAACCGGGAGCAAGGGGAGCTTCAGGCTTCTTTTCAGTTTCCTGAGCTTTAGCCTGTTCTTTGGCGGCAGCAGCCTTTTCAGCATCCTCAGCAGCTTTTTTCTTAGCGGCAGAGGACTTGAAAATTGCAGCCATGATATAGAGGACTGTCATGAGCAGTATCAGTCCGCAGAATACAACAGCGTAGCCGAAAACTGCCGTAACAGCTGCATCGCCGAAGCCAAAGTCAGCAGCTGCCGTTAAAATTGAATTGTTCATAATGGGGCAGCCTCCTTACATTTCCTCAATAGTGTAAACAGCTTCGTTTTCTTCCTGTTCCTTACGCTTTTTAAGGAATTTCAAAGTCTGGTCGGGATAGCAGATATAGCTCATTAAGTCTTCTTCTGAGCGTGCAAGGTCACCCAGCGCCTTTTTAGCGTCAGCAAATTCCTCACCAGTGCGCTTCTGGTCCTCAATACGGCAGTCAACAGGCTTTCCGCCCTCGCCGAGAACCTTTTCGATAAGCTCCTGACTTACAGGTGCCGGAGCAATACCGTATTCGCCCTTAATGTAGTTCTTGACCTCTTTTGAGATGCTCTTGTAGCGTTCGCCTACAAGTACATTGGTAACAGCCTGATTTCCGACCATCTGTGAAAGGGGAGTAACAAGAGGCGGATAGCCGAGATCCTTTCTTACGTTTGGAATCTCCTCAAGGGCAGCCTCGAATTTGTCCATAGCCTTCATGTCTGTGAGGTTGGCAATCATATTTGAGAGCATACCGCCGGGAACCTTATATACGAGAGCCTGAGCGTCAGTAGCAAGGCTCTTGGGATTAATCTGACCGTTGTCAATATATTTCTGCTTCACCGGCTTGAAGAAGTCGTTGACCTTATTGATAAGCTCCTCGTTAAGACCAGTTTCAATGCCGTACTGCTGGAGAGCGTAGAACATTGTTTCGGTAGCAGGCTGAGAAGTACCGCCTGAGAAGCATGAAGCAGCAGTATCAATAACATCGATACCGGATTCAATAGCTTTGGTAAGCGTCATGTAAGCCATGCCTGTTGTGCTGTGAGTGTGGAGGATAAGGGGCATATCACCAACAGCGTCCTTGATTCCCTTGATAAGCTTTTCAGCTTCATAGGGAGTCATAGTGCCTGCCATATCCTTCAGGCAGATAGTCTGGAAGCCCATTCTTTTCAGTTCACGGCACATTTCGATATATTTGTCAACTGTATGAACAGGGCTCTGAGTGTATGAAATACAGCCGGAAGCAACAGTTTTTTCGTTGGCATATTTCATAGTAGCTTCAAGAGCAGTCTGAATATTTCTGAAATCATTAAGGGCATCAAAGATACGGATAACATCGATACCATTTTTTATGGAAAGCTCAATGAACTTCTCCACAACATCATCATGGTAGTGCTTGTATCCCAGGAGATTCTGACCTCTCAGGAGCATCTGAAGCTTGTTGTTGGGAAGATTTTTTCTGAGCTTTCTGAGACGTTCCCAGGGATCTTCGTTAAGGTAGCGCAGGCAGGAGTCAAAGGTTGCGCCGCCCCAGCATTCAATGGAATAATATCCTGCCTTATCCATAACAGGCAGAATCTCCTCATAGTCGGAGTAGGGGAGACGAGTAGCCATAAGCGACTGGTTAGCGTCTCGCAGAACGGTTTCGGTAAATTGAACTTTTTTCATGAGTGAACCTCCTTAATGGTTAGCTGCAAAGTCACAGCAAATCACAATTATTATAGCATACAAAAATAAAAATTTCCACTGTTTTTCTGAAATTTTCAGATATAAAAGCTGA
The DNA here is from genome assembly GCA_016295545.1 of Oscillospiraceae bacterium. GTDB lineage: Bacteria > Bacillota > Clostridia > Oscillospirales > Ruminococcaceae > Ruminococcus. The sequence continues at coordinate 4,073 of JAEDLA010000111.1, forward strand.
ACTGCCGAAAAAATTCAGAATAATAAGGCACGGAGAAAAATTAATCCGACACAGTCCAGAGATTTTTTTCTCCGTTCATGTCGCAGGCAGCGCCTTTAAGAGAATCACGCACCATAGTTTCCACAGCCTGACTTGTATAGAAAGCCATGTGATGTGTGATTATTACATTGGGAAAGCTGCTGAGCAGATACATACTGCTGTTTCTGAGGACATCTCCACGTCTGTCGAAGTAGAAAAGCTCTGATTCGTCCTCCACAACATCAAGACCGGCAGCGCCGATTTTACCGGAGCTTAGTCCGTCGGCAAGAGCATTGCTGTCGATAAGAGAACCACGAGAGGTATTTATGATAACAACGCCGTCTTTCATGGAGCTTATTGCAGCTGAATCAATCATATATCTTGTCTGCTCAGTTGCAGGAGCGTGCAGGGATATAATATCTGCTTCACGGTAAAGCTGCTCCAGAGGGACATATTCTGCAAATTCAGCAGCCCTTTTATTGGGGTGAGGAGAGCTTGCAAGGATACGGCAGCCGAATCCGCTGAGCATTTCCGCAAGTCTTGTTCCGATTCTGCCTGTACCGATGATACCGACTGTCATATCGGAAAGCTCACGGCCAAGAAGATTCTTTAATGTATAGTCCTGACCGGTGAAGCGAATGGAAATTGATTTCATTTTTCTGATGCACATAAGCATCAGCATGATTGTATATTCTGCAACACCGTCCGGACCGTAGGGCGTATTTGCAACCTTAAAGCCCAGCTCCTTTGCAGCAGTCATGTCGATATGGTCGTATCCGATAGTACGTGTAACGACATATTCAGCGCCGAGACTGCGGAATTTTTCAAGCAGGTGACGGTTAAGGGGAGTAGTAATAATGTTGATATAGCGGCAGCCTTCAGCAAGATAAGCATTTTCAGCAGTAGGAGGTTCCGGTGTTGAAACGAGTTCAAGACCGTATTCTCCGGCATATTTTTCAAAAAAGGGCTTTTCATCAAAATCCCTGAGGCTGAAAACCATCATTTTATTATTATTGATCTTTATCACTTCCTTTGACGCAATATAAAATTATACCACAATATTTCTGAAATGTCAATTACTGCAAAAAGGAAAATGAAATATGAACTTTCTGTTAATTTTGGCCGAATGTATGCATTTCCGACAAAATAATTATCGATATTTAATTTCCGAAGTAATAATAAAGAATAGAGACTGTCGAAGCTAAACATTCCATTTTGTTCCGCAGTCCTGACAAACGGCAACGGTTTTCGTTTTCGTTTTTGTCTTTTTGTTTGTGACAAGAGGAATGATAAGTATAAGCCCACAGGTGAGCAATGCAAGAATTATCCACAGAAGCCAGCCGCAGCAGCCTCTGTATTTTGTTTTTGTTTCAGTAACCGGCATTACAATGCAGTTAGTGCTGCCGCATTTGGGACATTTCATTTTGTGACCTCCGTTTTATAAAATTTAAGAAAAATGTAGTTTTTTGTGAGGCAGGCTCAGGTCTGCTTTTTTAT
>JAEDLA010000112.1 GCA_016295545.1 Oscillospiraceae bacterium
TTCCGAAGGAAAGCTTTTCAGATGACGAGCTTGAAATTATCCGGAATCTTGAACACTGTGGAAAATGATGTTGAAAACTACAAAAAGCAACACAGATATAATAAATATAAATTGACATTGGAGGTAAAATAAATTGCTATATAATGATAAATCAAAGGTCATTAACAGCGAAGTAGTGGACGTAATGCAGACATCTATGCTTGACTATGCCATGTCGGTAATCGTGTCAAGAGCACTGCCTGATGTCAGAGACGGTTTAAAGCCTGTACACCGCAGAATACTGTACACACTCCACGAAAACGGACTTACTCCTGAAAAACCGTACAGAAAATGTGCCGATACTGTCGGTGCAGTTCTGGGACGCTATCACCCACACGGTGATGCCTCTGTCTATGACGCACTTGTACGTCTTGCACAGGATTTCTCAATGAGATATCCTCTTGTGGACGGTCACGGAAACTTTGGTTCCATTGACGGCGACAAGGCTGCTGCCTACCGTTATACAGAAGCGAAAATGGCAAAGCTGTCTCTTGATATGCTGACGGATATCAACAAGGAAACTGTTGATTTCATGTCAAACTATGATGACCGTCTGAAAGAACCGGTTGTTCTGCCTTCACGTTTTCCTAACCTCCTTGTAAACGGTTCAGTGGGTATTGCCGTTGGTATGGCAACGAATATACCTCCCCACAATTTAGGCGAGGTAATTGACGGTCTGCAGCTGCTTATCGATAATCCTGACTGTACTCTTGATGAAATTATGGAGCACATAAAGGGACCTGACTTCCCAACAGGCGGAATTATCATGGGCAAGGCAGGTATTCGTGCTGCCTACGGAACAGGAAAAGGAAAGATAATCCTCCGTTCCAAGACTCATTTTGAGGAAATAAAGGGAAGAAACTGCATTATTGTAGACGAGATTCCCTACATGATAAATAAATCAAATCTTTTAAAGAGCATTAATCAGCTTGCAAAGGATAAGCGTATAGAGGGACTTTACGACCTCCGTGACGAGTCAGACAAGGACGGTATGCGTATCGTTATTGAGCTGAAAAAGGACGCTGTTCCGCAGATAGTCCTCAATAAGCTGTTCAGCTATACACAGCTACAGGATACCGTAGGAATTATCATGCTTGCCCTTGTAAACGGCGAGCCGAAGATTCTTACCCTGAAATCAATGCTCCAGAATTACCTTGACTTTCAGGTAGATGTTATTCAAAGACGTACACGCTATGACCTGAGAAAGGCTCTTGAAAGGGCGCATATTCTTCAGGGACTTATTCTTGCGGCTGACTATATCGATGAGGTAATTGCAATAATCCGTGCAAACAAGACCATTCCCGAAGCAAAAGCAGCTCTCCGTGAACGCTTCAAGGACGTGGATATGTCAGCTCTACTTGACAGGGCACAGTACGATATGACCGATATCAGGCTTGAATATCAGATAGGTCTTTCTGAGGAACAGGCAGAAGCTATCGTTCAGATGAAGCTTGGTCAGCTTGCTGGTCTGGAAAGGCAGAAAGTTACTGACGAGCTTTACGGATTCCTGAAAAAAATCACTGATTATGAAGATATACTGGCAAATATCAGCCGTGTTTATGAGATAATCATGAACGACCTTAACGAGATACGCCGTAAGTTCAGCGACGAAAGAAGAACACAGATAGAGTCTGTAAGCGGTGAGGTTGATATTGAGGACCTTATTCCTGTTGAGGACTGCGTTGTTACCTTTACAAACAACGGATATATCAAGAGAATGCCTGTTGATGAGTACAAGATACAGAAGCGTGGCGGCCGTGGTGTTACCGGTATGAAGCAGCGTGAGGAGGACTATGTTGAGGAGATGTTCATTTGCTCAACTCACGACAATATCCTCTTTATCTCCAACAAGGGAATTATGTACAAGCTGAAATGCTATGAGATTCCTGACGGTTCAAAGGCATCAAGAGGCTTTAACCTTGTAAATCTTCTGCCCATAACTGACGGAGAAAAAATTGCTGCCATGATAAAGGCTGTTGACTTTGACGAGGATAAGTATATCGTCATGGTTACAAAGAACGGCAAAATTAAAAGAACTAACCTTTCAATGTATAAAAATGTCCGCAAAAACGGTCTTATTGCTATTGGTCTTGACGAGGGTGATGAGATAGCAGGAGTCCGCATGACAAACGGTGAATCAAAGCTGTTTGTGGCAACTCAGAACGGAATGGCTATTTGTCTTGAGGAATCGTCAATTCGTCCACTTTCACGTTCTGCACACGGTGTAAGGGCAATTAAGCTTCGTGAGGGAGACTGTGTTGTCTCAATGGCAAGAGTACGTGAGGGCGCAACTCTGCTTACGGTGACTGAAAAGGGCTACGGAAAGAGAACTGCTCTTGAAAACTACCGCATACAGGGCAGAGGCGGCTATGGTCTGACAAACTATAAGGTTGACGAGGAAAGAGGAAAGGTCTGTGGAATTAAAATTGTTGACGAAACAGACGATATTATCCTTATTTCAAGCGAGGGCATTATTATCAGGATACTTGCAAGCGATATCAGAGTAATGGGACGTATTGCAAAGGGCGTTCGTGTTATGAGAGTAGGCAATGATGCTAAGGTAGTGGCATTTACAAGAGCTGAACACGATGATTCCGCTGAGATTGAAAAGGTGGAGCAACTTACCGATGAACAGCTTAAAGAAGCTGAAAAGGAAGCGGAGCTTGCCGAACAGAACGAGGATATTCCTGAAGTACAGCCGGAAGATTCTGAAGAATAACGGGGAAAATAGCTTATGCTGAAAAAGATACTGAGCGGAAAAACCTGTGCTGAGTGCCGTCTTTGCTGTGTTTTTGACAGCTATGACGTGTGGGAAACTCCCGTTTTCACAAAGGAGTTAAGTGAAAGAATAGCAGAAAGCCGTCCCGGAACACGCTTTGTTTCAAAGGACGGAGGATATATTTTCAGAGTTGAGGAGTTCGGCAGCGACGGACTTTTCCGCTGTCCTGCATTGACGGAAAAGGGCTGTATGCTGGGAGATGAAAAGCCTTTTGACTGCCGTATATGGCCATACAGGATAATGGAACTGGGCGGCAGGAGAGTTATTGCCATAGCTTCAATATGTGAGGAGCTGTATAATCGTCCGCTGTCTCAGCTGGTGGAATTTCTGAAAGAGGGACTTGCGGAGACGATTTTCAGTTATGCTGACAGTCATCCGGAAATCGTCAAGCCATATTATGAGGGATATCCGATACTGCTTGTGGAAAAGGAAAAAAATAAATATGACTAAATAGACGATAAAGCCGGTGTGGAGTAAGTATCAGATATACCGGATAAAAAGTTAAGCATGAGAAGTCTGCATTCTTCTCATGCTTTTTTATTTTCAATCCTCTCAAACATCATTCTGATATTGTAAATTATACACAAATCGACAATATTATTTCTATTTATTTTAATATTTTATGTCGGTTAACTTTAATTTTACTTGACAAATATATATTTCTGTCGTATAATGTACATAATGATATGGGAAAGGAGGGGCTATCATGTATAATTCATCAGCAAATTCAGGTGACATTGCTTCTGCTATTGTAGCTATAAATGGTGTTACACTTTTCATTTATTTTGCAATACTTGTTGTACTGCTTGTTGCTCAGTGGAAAATGTTCTCAAAAGCAGGTGAAGCAGGCTGGAAATGTCTTATTCCGTTCTATAACAACTATATTTTTTACAAAATACTTTATGGAAACGGATGGAAATTTCTTTTCTTATTTGTTCCGTTTCTGAATATGATTGTCAGCATTGCAGCTTGTATCCGTACAGCACAGGTCTATGGAAAAGGAATAGGTTTTGGTATACTTCACCTGTTCTTCTCTCCGATTACAATGTGCATTCTGGCATTCGGCAGTGCAGAATACGAAGGTCCTGTAGACAGCTTTATCTGATTATTAATCTGTCAAAAAATCAAAAGCACCATGTATTAACTTACACGGTGCTTTTTTTATGTTATGCTTTTTCTGAATTGATAAACATATCGTAAATTCTTCTGATTGCTTCGTTAAGGTCGTGTTCGCTTACGCCGATTATAACATTCAGCTCGCTTGAACCCTGATCAATCATTTTAACATTTACTCTTGCATGAGCCATTGCCGCAAAAATTCTTGCAACAGTACCTCTTGTATTCTTCATTCTGCGTCCAACAACGGCAAGAAGCGCTATTCCGTCCTCAATTTCAAGGTGATCCGGATTAACCTCCCTGCGTATCTGTGCAAGAACCTTATCTCTGACAGGCTCAAGCTTTGCACTGTCAACGGTAATACTCATTGTATCGATTCCTGACGGCATATGTTCAAAGGAAACGCCGTTATCGCAAAGAGCTTTCAGAACCTTCATTCCGAATCCTGTTTCACTGTTCATCATAGCCTTTTCGATATTGATAGTGCTGAATCCCTTTCTTCCGGCAATACCAGTAATCGTATAGGAAGCTTCAGAGGAAAAATCATGGTCATCGGAAACTATCATTGTGCCCTTGTCCTCAGGCTTGTTTGTATTCTTGATATTTATGGGGATACCTGCTGAACGGACAGGGAAAATTGCGTCCTCATGAAGTACTGTTGCGCCCATATATGAAAGCTCACGAAGCTCACGATAGGTAATAACGCTGATAACATCAGGATTATCCACAACTCTCGGATCTGCAACGAGGAAGCCTGAAACATCAGTCCAGTTCTCATAAATCTCAGCCTTTACGGCATTGGCGATTATTGAGCCTGTAACATCAGAACCGCCTCTTGAAAATGTCTTTACATAGCCCTCTACAGTGCGTCCGTAGAATCCGGGAATTACTGCATTGGGAAGATTTTTCAGTCTTTCACGAACAGCCTTTACTGTTTCATCAAGAAGAAGCGTACCCTTATTATCAAAAATAATAACATCAGCAGCGTCCACAAACTCAAATCCGAGATAAGAAGCAAGAACCTTTCCGTTAAGGTACTCACCTCTGCTTGCAGCGAAGTCTCTTGCAGGACGCTCTTTCAGCTCACTTGCAATTGAGCTGAATTCGTCATCAAGGCTCATATCTATTCCAAGCTCGCTGATAATGCCGTTGTATCTGTCCTTTATTGTCTGAAATTCTGTGGAAAAGTCCATACCGCTGCCGGCAAGCTCAGCACATTTATAGAGCATATCAGTAATTTTTATATCCTCTGAGAATCTTTTTCCGGGTGCAGAGGGGACAACAAATTTTCTTTTATCGTCGCTTTTTATGATAGCTGCGACTTTTTTGAACTGATTAGCGTCAGCAAGGCTGCTTCCGCCGAATTTTACAACTTTAAAACCCATTGAAATCATTCCTTTTATAAATATATCATAATAATTATATTCTTTTTCGCAAAAAAAATCAATTGATATAAAATCCAAAAATAGATATAATAATACTGTATTTTTGGTGAATACGCTTGTACGCCAGTGACGGACAGTTTTAAATTATTACTTCGGCAATTAAATATCGATAATAACTTCGTCGGGCAAGCCGAGGGAAGTAATGCTGAAGTGTCCGTAAATCATCGCTTCGCTTGATTTACTACTTTGTTAGGAG
>JAEDLA010000113.1 GCA_016295545.1 Oscillospiraceae bacterium
GACGAAACGCTATCAGACAACTTTTTCAACAGAACGATATGGAATTAGTATTAAATATTTATCCTTTGCATAAAAAGCCTGAAATCCTCTGCCATTTTATCGGGAATTTCTGCATACATTAAATGTCCTTTATCAGTCAGACGGTACTCAGCGCCGATTTTTTCAGCATATTCAACCGCAAGCTTTCGCCATGAAGTACCTTTAAGCGGAACTTTCATATCACTTATGTAGAAAAAAGCCGGAACACTCAGTAATCCTGTGGCTTCTGCTGCCCTTGCATTTTCAGTCATCATCATGGATTCCTCGAAAATTTCCGGATTAGTGAGATTGCGGTAAAAAAGCTCCTCATACAGAGCCTTTTCCTCAGATGTCAGATAATCAGAAGTCATCATTCCTGATACATTTACCGTCTTATTGCGCAGAAGCTTAGCCAGTAGTCCTCGTTTCTGAATTTTCCCGTAAAGTTTTTTATTCCGCTCATTCATAGCGGATTTTTTCTCAGGCGGCAGGACTTTATCCATTTCAAGGGCTGTCTCAGGCAGTCCCATATCTATGCTGAACACTCCGCTGATTTCCTCCGGATATGTGTTTGCCCAGTAAACAGCTTCAAATCCTGAATACGAATGAGGTGCAAGAATATATGGCGGAACAATACCTGCCGCCTGCAATGCCTGACGGCTCTCGCTGACCATATTCTGCACTGAACGCTTTGTTCCTGTACTTTCACTTAGCCCGTATCCGGATTTTTCAACTACAACGATTTTGTATTCGTCTGACAGCCGGCGATACAAAGGTCGATACTCCAAAGCCGGTGAAGTAACACCACTGCCTGCAAGAAATACTATTGTCCTGCTTCCGCTTCCCTCTGTATAAATATTTATCTTTCCATTGCCAACAGGATATAACTGTCCGTATGATGTCATATATTGGCTCCTTTCTGTTCATATTTTTAAATCAAACTTTTTTTGATTATACCATAATTCTCCGATATATTAAAGGCTGAATTTTGGCATGATATATTCTGATAATACTTGACTGCTATGAAATATTCGATTATTGTTTCTGCTACAAAAGGGTTCTCTCATCGATTTGTAAGTGAATCAGCAAGTTGTGAAACAGTCTTTTTTAAAACAGGATGTCTTTTGTTTGGCGCAATTTCGCACAGCGGCTGTAATACAAATGACCGCAAATGCATTTCTGAATGGGGAATTATCAGGTCGTCTGTTTCCATGACAGCATCATCATACATTAATATATCAAGATCAAGGGTTCTCGGTCCCCAGTGTACAAGGCGTTCTCTGTGAGCAGCCTGTTCGATTTCATGGAGCCTTTTCAGTAATTCCTCCGGAGTGAAAAGTGTTTCAAGAATCAGGCAGGCGTTTAAAAAATCATCTTGCTCAACACCGCCGTAAGGCTCTGTAACATAATATGAGGAAACTTTTTCAACATGGCAACCCTTAGTTTCGTCCAGTGCCTTAACTGCATTATCCAGATAGGCTTTTTTGTCGCCTAAATTTGAACCAAGTCCGATATAGGCAGTATGCCGGAATCTGGTGATTTTTACGGAAACTGTCTTTAAGGGAAGTCCTACAGGAGCCCAGGGTTTTTTCAGTTCCAGTGTGACACCCTTTAAAATATTATAACGAATCAGAAGCGCTTCGGCAAGCTCCTCAGCTGCCGCTTCTATGAGCCTGCGTGGATTTGATTTTGTATATTCAGTCATAAAACGGCAGACATCGCCATAATCTGCAGAGTTTTCCAGACAGTCAGTTTTTCCTGCATTTCTGCTGTCAACGTACATTGTAAGGGATATAAGAAATTTCTGTCCGAGCCTGTTTTCCTCTGGGAATACACCGTGATTTGCAAAAATCTCCAGATCTTCAATATGAATTTCGTCAAAATTCAGTGTGTTCATAAACCGTTTCACTTTCCTTCACGTAAAATTGCCTGTGTCATGAGGATTGCTCTGTAATTTTCTTTGACATCGTGTACCCTTACAAAGGCTGCCTTTTTCTGAACGCCTATTACTGTTGTAACAATAGTACCCTCTACTCGCTGGTCAGCAGGCAGATCAAGAGTTAGTCCGATTACAGATTTTCTTGATGTGGCAAGCAATACCGGATATCCCAGTTCTGTAAGCCATTCCAGATTATTTATTGCAATGAGATTCTGTTCGTATGTCTTTCCGAATCCAATACCCGGATCAAGAATTATCTTATTATCCGGTATTCCTGCTTCCTTTGCAATAGTCAGAGAATCTCTGATATCCTGAATCATATCCTTCTGAAAGTTTTCATATTCTGCCTTTTCACGGTTATGCATGAGGCAGCAGGGGACATTATATCTGACAATAAGCTCAGCAATTCTCCTGTCGTATTTCAGTCCCCAGATGTCATTTACCATGTCAGCACCGGCTTTAAGGGCAGCTTCTACAACCTCGCTTTTATAGCTGTCAATAGATACAGGAATATCAAAGTTCTTTTTCACCATTTCAATTGCGGGCACAACACGTTCAATTTCTTCCTGTACACTTATCTGTACATGACCGGGACGTGTTGATTCACCGCCGATGTCAATAATTGAAGCTCCCTCGTTTATCATGTCTGCCGTATGCTGCTTTGCACGTTCGAGATTATTCCATTTGCCGCCGTCTGAAAAGGAATCAGGTGTAACATTAAGAATCCCCATAATATAACAGTTATTTTTTACATCGAATTCCCGGTTTCCAATTTTCATAAATTTGCTCCTTATGCTTATAGATATAAATTAAGATTTTTCTTCTGAATGCTCCAGTTGCATATTTTTTCTGCCTTACAGAACAGACAGGGGCGGGATTTTTTATCTGCTCTGTAAATAAGTCCCGTAAGGTCATCTTTTCCTGCAGCCTCAGCAGTTCTGTGCTGTGCAATGGCAGTTATGATTATATTCTGCTCCTGTGTGTCAAATCCGCAGTCTTTCAGAATGTCACCTGCCAGCATTGCACTTGCCTTATCATGGGGAATATTCTCCATATATTCAAGATGTCTCCCGATATCATGAAGCAGAGCTGCGGCGTAAATCAATTCCTTTGAAATATTCAGACTGCGTTCAAGATTTTCAATATATGCCAGTCTTGCAACATCAAGAAAATGGCTTATATCATGGAGGCAGAAGATTCGGTCTTTTTCAAGCTCACGTATTTTTTCTGTACAGCTGCGCCATAATCCATGACTGCATATTTTATCGATTCTCTCCATGAATCATGCTCCCTTCGGCTTGCTGCGGTGTGAGCTGTAATCCATTACAGCCTTTTCTGCTTCTCCGAGAAAAGAAAGAGAACCAAAAATAATAACAGCGTCCTCCTGTTCAGCCAGCGCCATAGTTTTTGAAACTGCCTGCTGTATGCTGTCTGCTGCTTCCACAGATGGATTAACTGCGGCAACTGCTTCTGCAAGGTCTTTTGCTGCCATTGCCCGTGGATTATCTCTTGTTTCTATTGTTATTATATGCTCTGCAATAGGAGCGGTAAGCTCAATTACCTTTTGATAATCCTTATCCTGAAAAATACCGAAAATATAGTAAAGCTTTTTTCCTTTGAAGTAAAGCTTCAGTGAGCTTTGCAGCTCTTTTGCTGCTGCAGGATTGTGCGCACCGTCCATAATAACTGTGGGATTTTTTTGAATTACAGTAAAACGTCCTCTCCACCGGGTGTTAAGCAATCCGTCATAAACCTGACGGTCAGAAAGTGAAAATCCGGTTTTCCTAAGCGCTGTTACTGCCTCCAGTGCAAGTGCTGCATTCTGAATCTGATAACTTCCGGCAAGAGAGATAACAACATTATTCCATGAACGGTAAGAAAAGGACTGACGCTCATAGCCGCAGCATATATCTCTGATATCCAAAAGAGAAACTATCTGACAGGTGCAGTTTCTTTCCCGGCAGGTTTTAGTGATAACTTTTTCTGCCTCCGGCTGTTGCGCCGCCGAAACAACAATAGTATCAGGCTTTATTATACCTGCTTTCTCAGCCGCAATTTTTTCAAGCGTGTCTCCGAGAATTGCTGTATGGTCCATGCTGATTGAGGTTATTATTTCCAGAACAGGCGTATTTATAACATTTGTTGCGTCCTGAGCACCTCCAAGACCGGTTTCCAGTACTACAATGTCGCACTGCTTTTCCTTAAAAAAGAGAAAAGCCATTGCTGTTTCAGCTTCAAACAGAGTAGGGATATCTTCGCCCTTTGCCTGCATTTTTTCAATTGCTTCTGCAATGGCAGTAACGTGGACAGCAAGAGACTCCTTTTCTATTACCTTTTCGTCCACCTGAATCCGTTCACGATAGGAAAAAAGTGTGGGAGAAATATATCGTCCGGTTCTGTAAGCAGCACCGGTTAAAATGGTTGAAAGGTATGCCAGTACAGAACCTTTGCCGTTTGTTCCGGAAATATGAATGAATTTCAGTTCGTTCTGAGGATTTCCAAGCAGCTCAAGCAGTGCCCTCATTCGTGACAGACCAAGAACACTGCCCTTTGCCGAAAGACCGTTCAGGTACTCCCTCGATTGTAAATAATCCATGATTTTCCCTCCGTAGATATGGAATTAGTATAAATAAGGTGCCCTCTGTAATACGCATACGCCGCATAGAGGACACCATTGCTATTATATCCGGTATGCAGCAGCGAGATGCGGAAACCGAACCGCAAAACATTACGTTTTTTCGTCCCTTTGGCAACTCTCCGTCCAAAAGGCACTTTACGCTCGGTTTACTACTCTGCCAGCATTAATACTTTTTATTTCTGCTCTTACTGTTCATACGCTGAATAATCTGTTGTATGACAGCAATAAGCAGCTTTCATTCATAGTTCAACATGAGAATTATAGCACAGAAAAAATAAAAAGTCAAGGTAATAATTCCTGTATGCTTTTCCGAGGGCAGTATCCTCATTTTCTTCTGATTTCCTCCTGTTCTCAGGATAGTGCAGTCCGGTGGCGGTTATATCTTATCTTAATCCGCAGACTTAAAAACAAGCCACTTTTCAAAATCACAGAAATATGGTAAACAGAATGTAGGTCAGTTGCTCTACAAATAAGAAGCTGGTTTATATAAGTCGGGAAATAATATTTATGGAGTATTTAGAAAAGAGTTTTTCTGAAATAAAAAATATTGATAGCAATGGAATCACTTTTAAAAGCGGAGAAAAAATTATATTTAAGGAATGTATTAAGCAACGCTATAACAGTGAAACTTGTGTAGCAGAAAGGGATATATCTGCCCAACCACCTTACTTTGAATTCTTTACTCCTAACAAACCTATCAGAATTATCTTTTATAAAACAGGATTATTTTCAAAAGTAAAGAATAGTAATAATTTTCTTAAATTGCAGATGATGATAACTGAATATGGTTATTCATCGTATGATTTGAGTTGACAAATTTCACTTTGTAGGGGTAACCACAGCTATAAAATCAACATCTCCCTCGAATCATAAATAGAATCATCAGAAACACATCCACAGCGGAT
>JAEDLA010000114.1 GCA_016295545.1 Oscillospiraceae bacterium
AGTTTTATCGACATTTTATTGCCAGTGTAATAATCACTAAGATTCCAAAACAACGGTAAATGGTCCGTCATTAACAAGCTCCACTTTCATATCAGCACCAAAAATCCCTGTTTCTACGTGCTTTCCCTTACTGCGGCAGTAGCCGGCAAAGTAATTGTATAGGCTTTCGGCAATGTCAGGCTTTGCTGCCTGAGTAAAATTAGGACGGTTTCCCTTGCGGCAGTCAGCATACAATGTAAACTGCGACACCACAAGAAGCTCCCCTCCCACCTGTTCAAGGGACAGATTTATTTTATCGTTTTCATCGGAGAAGATTCGCAGGTTAATTATCTTATCAGCAAGTCTGCGGCAGTCCTCCTCGGTATCGCCCTCTCCCACGCCAAGAAGCAGAAGATATCCTTTCCCGATTTTTCCGCAGATTTTCCCGTCAACCGTTACAGAAGCGGAGCTCACTCTCTGAACAACTATCCTCATTTCAGCCTCCTATGTGAGAGAAAACTTCGCCTATCTTCTCATGGATAAGCAGGTCGGCTCTGCTGTCTGCCGGAGTTGTGGACATATTTATTATTATCAGGTGCTTTCCTCTGAAATAATTGATAAGTCCCGAAGCCGGATAAACATTAAGTGAAGTTCCTCCTATTATGAGAGTATCAGCCTTTGCAATGGCATTTACAGCTCCTGTAACAGTGCTGTCGTCCAGTGCCTCCTCATATAGAACAACATCAGGCTTGACAATACCGCCGCAGCTGCACCTCGGTATTCCCTCTGACTTTAAAATAAATTCTGCGTCATATTGTTTACGGCACTTCATGCAGTAATTTCTGTGGATACTTCCGTGAAGCTCATAAACCTTTCGACTGCCTGCCAGCTGATGAAGTCCGTCAATATTCTGAGTTACAACAGCTTTCAGAACGCCCTTTTTTTCAAGCTCTGCAAGCTTTATATGTGCAGTATTCGGCTTTACATCGGGAAATATCATTTTATTGCGGTAAAAGCGGTAAAACTCCTCCGTATTCTCCATAAAAAAGCTGTGGCTCAGTATCTGCTCCGGAGGATAGTCATACTGCTGATTGTACAGTCCGTCAACGCTGCGGAAGTCCGGAATACCGCTTTCAGTGGAAACACCTGCACCGCCGAAAAATACGATATTCTCAGAACTGCCGGTTATTTCACAGAATTTTTCTATATTATCCATAATCTCAGCCCTTCATTATCTTAACATAAAATTTTCTTGTTCTTGGTCCGTCAAATTCGCAGAAGTAAACGCCCTGCCATGTTCCGAGAAGCGGTTTGCCCTTTCTGATTATTATTACTTCGCTTGCACCTACGGCAGAGGATTTCAGGTGTGCGTCGGAATTTCCCTCTCTGTGGCGAAAAATCTCCATATCGGGAAAAATCCTGTCCATTCCTGCAACGAAGTCGCTCCTGACATCGGGATCAGCATTTTCATTGATAGTTACAGCCGCTGTGGTATGTGGACAGAACACCACGCAGATTCCCTCGTTCACACCGCTTTCCTTGATTGCCTCGCATAGTTCAGAGGTAATGTCCACAAGTCCCTGAGAGGGTGTATTAAGCTTATATTCAAATATCATTTTCTTTCCTCCTTAGCATTGGCTTTATAATACCGGCAGAAGTAATTCAGCGGACATTCTCCGCATTTCGGACCTCTTGCACGGCAGATATCTCTGCCGAACTGCACTATCTGGTGACAGAAATGAGAGGATATTTCAGGCGGAATAACCTTTACAAGGTCCTTTTCCACCTTTGCAGGCTCTTTGTTCTCGGTAAGTCCCAGCCGCCCTGTTATCCTTATGCAGTGGGTATCGGTGACTATTGCCGGCTTTCCCCAGACATCTCCCATCATCAGATTTGCAGTTTTTCTGCCGATTCCCGGAAGCGTAAGAAGCTCCTCCATAGTCTGCGGCACTTCACCGCCGAAGTCCGCAAGCAGCTTTTCTGCCATTTCTTTAAGGCTTTTTGCCTTTGTATGATAGAAGCCGCAGGGCTTCACGTCCTGTTCAAGCTCCGCAAGGTCAGCGCCGGCAAAGGCTTCAAGAGTGGGATATTTCTTAAAAAGCGTTTCTGTTACAACATTCACCCTTGCGTCTGTACACTGTGCAGAAAGCCTTGCCGCAAACATAAGCTCATAGGGCTTTGAAAAATTCAGGGAGCATTTAACGTCCGGATATATTTTTTCCAGCTCCATGCAGGCAAGCTCTGCAATTTTTTTCTTTGTCATTTTAACACCGCCTCCTTATTGTATTTCTTTCCCTGCCATGTATCAAGCTCCGCCATGCGCCTGTCAATACCGCCAAGAACTGATATTTTGTCAGCACTCCACATCGGAGCTGTCAGCTTTGATTTATCTCCGTCTCCGGTAATGCGCTCAATAACTGTTTCAGGAGGAAGAAGCTCCAGCTGACGGATTACAGTATCGATATACTCCTCCTTAGTCAGCAGATGAAAGCTGCCGTTTCCGTAAATTTCCGCAAGGCGTGTTCCTCTGATAACATGAAGCATTTGTATTTTTACAGCGTCAGGCTTCATCTTTCCCACCTGATAAGCCGTTTCGGTCATCATTTCGGCTGTCTCACCGGGCAGTCCGTCAATAATGTGCAGACATACCCTTATTCCTGCTTCTTTCAGCCTGTTATAGCCATCCATGAACTCCCCGTGTGAGCATTGCCGGTTAATGTAGTCAATAGTTGAATCATGGACGCTCTGTAGTCCAAGCTCCACCGTCAGATTTGTCATTCTGTCTATCCGGCAAAGGCAGTCAATCACGTCCTCCGGCAGGCAGTCTGCCCTTGTGCCAATTGAAATTCCGTAAACATGACTGTTTTTCAGCACGGAGCTGTACAGCTCATAAAGCCTGTCCGCAGGAGCATAGGTGTTTGTATTTGCCTGAAAATAGGCGTTTACTTTAACATCTTCACCATATTTGGACGAAAGCCTTTTCAGCTCCTTTTCAAGCTGTTCCTCCGGAGATAATCCTCCGCTGGTGAAATATCCGCTGCCTGAATCGCAGAAGATACAGCCCCCTGTGCCCTTGCTGCCGTCAATATTGGGACAGGTAAATCCGCAGTCCAGAACAGCCTTGTATATCTTCCGTCCGAATCTCACCTTATTATAATAGCTGAGAGTATGGTATCTCTTATTATCGCAGGAGTATTCAAAAGGATTATTTTTCACCTTGCTCCCTCCAGCCGTTTTGGTCTGGAGGAATAATATTTATCCACAGTTTTGTCCGAAATCAGTGCAGCAGCAACTCCTGCGGCAGCTCCTGCAACAACATCACTGGGATAGTGAACTCCCACATAAACTCTTGAAAGGGATATCATAACGCCTGTTATAAATGCCGGAACGCCTATTTTCTTTGGCGCACGCATAAGGAGAATAAGTCCGGCGGCAATAGAGCTTGTGGTATGTCCTGACGGAAAAGACCAGTCTGTGGGAGCTGAAATAAGCGTCTGCAACCCCTCGATAACATCAAAGGGACGTGGTCGCTTTACAGCATTTTTTGTTGTCAGATTTGTTATAAGCGCTCCTATGCAAAGAGAGCTGCCCAGCTTTATGCCTGTTTTCCGGTATTTATTTGTTGCTGCAAGGAGAACTGTGGTTCCTCCCCACAAAATACCCTTGTCCCCCAGCGATGTAATTACCTTCATAACTGCGTCCAGATGGGTGCTGCGGAGCTTCTCCTGAATAAACAGGAGTATGTCGTCCTCAATTTCAAAAACGCCCTCACTGGAATTGAATTTTATCAGCATATAAACTCACCCTTATTTTAAATTCCGCTTCTCACTAACCGGAAGCTTCTTTTATCGATTTTCAGTATTCCCTTATTTTTCAGCTTTGTTATCTCTCTTTGGAGTGCGCTGCGGTTTACGCAGAGATAGTCGGACAGTGCCGTTGTGGAAAAGGGTATCTGCGGCACTTCACCGTCAGGAGTCTTATCCTCTATAATTTCAAGACAGCTCAGCAGCTTTCCCTCAATTGACCGCTGGCTGAGTACCTCAACACGCTCACTGAGAGCTACAGTTTTTTCTGACATCAGCTCCAGCATATTTTCCACCACCTGAGAATGACAGCGGCAGGCATTTTCACAGCGTTTTGTCAGCTCGGAATACCTTACGAACATTATCTCACAGTCATTTTCGCATATCAGCTCCATACCGCTGCGGACTGCCGAGGCTGCCGTAAAGATACTGCCGAAAACTCCCCTTTCGCCGAAAGCTTCAAGGATAGCACGATTTCCGTTTATATCATACCGAACAGCGATAACTCTGCCGCTGAGGACGATGCCGACATAATCAGTTAAAATAGATGTATCGGAAATGCGGCTGCCTGATTTATATTTTTTAAATTCGGCGTTAAAGCATTGAACCATTCTCCGGCAATCATGTATATCAATTCCACTGAAAAGTATATTTTCTTCCGGAAGCATAAAAAAATCTCCTTTTTGTTGCTTATGCAACAGATTTTCTCTTAATCCTATGATACAATAATTACAGACGAAAGTCAAGTACATTACAGTAATTTGGAGGTATTCTTATGAAAATAAATGTAATCGGCGAAAACATCAGTCAGGACGAAATAAACGCTTACATAGATTATGGCAGAAAAAAGTATCACGGCAGAGAGATAACTGAGCTGAGCATTAAAACTGACGGCGATTATGCTGACCTGCAGTTTAAGTTTGCTGATATTCCTTTCGACAGAATAAGACGTATTACAGGCTATCTTGTTGGTACGACAGAGCGCTTCAACAACGCTAAGCGTGCTGAAGAACATGACAGAATAAAGCACTCAGTCTAAAGAATTTCATTTAAAAATATTGAAATTTCCCCAAACCTGTGCTATAATAAAATCAGTATCCGGATTTCTGCATAATTCGTCCGGAACTTCAAAATTACTTACGGAGGTATAATTATTATGAAAAAGTATGTTTGTCCAGTCTGCGGATTTGTTCACTACGGTGATTCCGCTCCCGAAAAGTGCCCTCAGTGCGGCGTTCCCGGTTCTAAATTCATCGAAAAGGAAGCTGACGAAAAGCTCGTTTTCGCTTGCGAGCACGAGGTTGGTGTTGCAAAGGCTGTTACTGATCCCGAAATCATTGAGGGACTTAAAGCTAACTTTGCCGGCGAATGCACTGAGGTAGGTATGTACCTTGCTATGGCAAGAGCTGCTCACAGAGAGGGTTATCCTGAAATCGGTCTTTACTGGGAAAAGGCTGCCTACGAAGAAGCTGAGCACGCTGCTAAGTTTGCAGAGCTTCTGGGCGATGTTGTTTCCGCTTCAACAAAGGAAAACCTTGAAAAGAGAGTTGCTGCTGAGCACGGTGCTACACAGGGCAAGCTCGACCTTGCAAAGAGAGCTAAGGAGCTTAACCTTGACGCTATTCATGACACAGTTCACGAAATGGCAAGAGATGAAGCAAGACACGGCAAGGCTTT
>JAEDLA010000115.1 GCA_016295545.1 Oscillospiraceae bacterium
ATTTTTTGAATGCGGATTTCATTGTAACCTTCCTTATTGCTTTGGCAATTAAATAATCGATAATTACTTTGTCGGTCAAGCCGAGGTATATTAATTCTGCAAGGTCCGTAAAGCGGCGCTGCGCTGGCTTTACTGATTTTTCTTTGTTGCGGGGCTTTGCCCCACACCCCACCAGAGGCGCTGCCTCTGGACTCCGCCAAAGGGTTTATACCCTTTGGAAACCCATATTTGGCTTCGCCGTTATAAATATTTAATTGCAAAATTTATCATTTATCTGTCTGTTATCGTCCGAACCAGTATTTCCGGTCCAGTGCCCTGTAGCGGGCGGCTGCGGCTATATGCCTTTTAAGTATTATATCACTGCTGTCAAGGTCAGCAATAGTACGGGCAGTTTTCAGTATTTTGCTGTACGCTCTTGCAGTCAGGTTAAGCTTGTCAAAAACGTCCTGGAGCATTTTTTCAGCTTCGCTGTCCCGGGGACAGAAGCTTTCTATATGAGCCGCCGTCATCTGAGCATTGCAGGTTATGCCAGTACCTCTGAAGCGTTCCTCCTGTATTTTTCTTGCGGCAGTAACTCTTTCACGTATTGAATCGGAGGATTCCTCCTTGACATTTGATGAAAGGTCAGCATAGTCAACGGGAGCTGCTTCAATATGAAGGTCGAAACGGTCAAGCATAGGTCCGGAAATCTTTGACAGATAGGCGGAAACCTTGTTTTCGGAGCATATACATTTACGCTTCGGGTGACCGTAATAGCCGCAGGGACAGGGATTCATAGCGCCCACAAGCATAATGGTGCAGGGGTAGGAGACTGTTCCGGAAACACGGGAAATAGTGACCTTGCCGTCCTCTAATGGCTGGCGGAGGATATCAAGTGTACGCTTGTCAAATTCGGCAAGCTCGTCCAGAAAAAGCACACCGTTATGTGCAAGGGATATCTCACCAGGGTGAGGTACAGAACCGCCGCCTACAAGTCCTGCCGAGGAAATGGTGTGATGCGGCGAGCGGAAAGGTCTCTTTGTAATTATGGGAGCTTCTGCGCTCAGCAGTCCTGCTACTGAGTGAACTTTTGTTGTTTCGATTGTTTCCTCAAAGCTGAGGGGCGGCAGTATGGAGGGAATCCTCTTTGCAAGCATACTTTTTCCACTTCCCGGTGAACCGATAAGCAGCGCATTGTGTCCGCCGGCAGCGGCTATTTCAAGCGCTTTTTTTGCGGACTGCTGACCTCTTACATCGGAGAAGTCAAGCTCCTCACTGTAGGAAGTCACCGGAGGTATAAAGCGTGGACTTGCTTCAAGGGAGACTTCTCCTCTGAAATGGCGGATAAGCTCCTCAGCATTATTTACAGCGTAAATATCGATACCCTCGATAACAGAAGCCTCCTGTGCGTTTTCAGCCGGAACGAAAACCGACTTTACGCCCTTTTCACGGGCAAGGAGTATCATTGGCAGAACGCCGTTTATGTGGCGTATATCACCGTTGAGGGAGATTTCTCCGATAAAGCAGCAGCCCTCATCGGGGACGCATATCATTCTCATAGCCTTTAGAACAGCCATAAAAATTGCCATGTCATGGACTGAGCCGCTTTTTTTTGTGTCAGCCGGAGCAAGGTTCACCATAACAGAAGCTACAGGGAATTCAATTCCGCAGGCTCTCAGGGCTGAGCGAATCCTTTCACGGCTTTCACGGACAACAGCGTCCGGCAGACCGACAATATCAAACTGGGGACTTCCACGGCTGATGTCTATTTCAACATCGACAGGGAAAGCGTTCAGTCCGAAAAGACCGAGACTTCCGACCTTTGCAAACATAGCTCAGACCTCCTCCTGAACAGATAATGTGCGCCGGGGACTTTCTGATACGGCACAGAATTTTTTGTGCATGGGATAGTAAACAGCATTTACAGGTGTAATTCTTTCGGTGACAGCTGGCGTACTGTCGAGGGATGCCATTTCCGGAACATAGTTTCTGCCAGTAAATTCCGGCTGAACGATGTCCGGTTCCGGAGCTTCCATAGGCTCTGGTGCGGACTGGATATTTTTATTGCCGTACTTCGAAACATACTCGCTGTTTTCCTCCTGTTCGGCAAGCCGCTTGTTGAAAAATGGGAATCCCTCAGTCTGTGTAAGCTGCATATAATCAAAATAAACGCTGAGACATTTATAATTGAATGCACCTCCGGCTGCGCCTATAACAAAGGAAACAATGTCAGAGGTAAAAACGCTTATAATCGCCATAAGAGCGTATATAACAAACAAAACAGGTGAAAAAATCTTGAACCTGCCTACAGAAAGACCAGCCATGACAGCAATACCTATAATTATGATGTGCTGGACTATATCCGAAATAATAACGGTGGGATCTCCGATAAGATCAGGAATAAAGGAAATAAGGGAAAAACGCACACCAAACAGAGTCAGTATTCCCATGAGAAAGCCGGAAAAAGCGGAGAAATAAAAGCTTCGGGAGCAGTATGCCTTTATTGCGGTAAGTCTGCCGAGACACGCCGGATAGTGAGCATGGTCCGGCTGTTCCAGTAATTCCTCGTTTATTCTCACGGCTGTATCTCCTTTCTGAAAATGATGTATAAAACCGGACAGGAAAGCTATGAATGCTGACTGTTATATCAATAGTATATCACTTTCCGGAGAAAATGTAAATACATAATTGCAAATCGACAGCTTTTTTAAAGATTTACCAATACTGCTGTAATGTCACATCTCCGGCAGCTGTAAAAGCTTCGTTATAATATATAAAAACCGCCTGATTGAGCTGCAAAAATCGGCGGTATGCATAAATATTCGGAAAAGTACTTGACATCTTTATTATAATGTATTATACTAATATAATGCATCATAATGGAAAAATATCGTTTTTATCATGTTATTATATCATACTGAATCACACTTGTCAATAGCCTGAGAAAAAATTTTTTCCGTTTTACTCATATCTATCCGCACCAATTCAAATATAATCACAAGGAGGTTCCGCCTATGGTGAATGTTACACCTAAGCAGCTTGGAAAAAATGTCAGAATGAGCTTCGGTAAAATTACCGAGCCGCTCGAAATGCCTAACCTTATTGAGGTTCAGAAAAATTCCTACAAATGGTTCAGGGAAGAAGGTCTTAAAGAGGTTTTCCGTGACATGACTGCCATTACTGACTACAACGGCAACCTTGTCCTCAACTTCAAGGACTACCGCTTCGATGAAACCCCTAAATATACTCTTGCTGAATGCAAGTCAAGAGGTGCTACCTATCAGGTTGCTATGCGTGCCACTGCCACCCTCTGCAACAAGGAAACCGGCGCTGTAAGCGAAAGCGAAATATTTATGGGCGATTTCCCTCTTATGACCGACAGCGGTACCTTCGTAATCAACGGTGCTGAGCGTGTTATCGTCTCTCAGCTCGTTCGTTCTCCCGGTGTTTACTATGCCTTTGAAAAGGACAAGACCGGCAAGGACCTTTTCAAGACTACTGTTATCCCGAACAGAGGTGCATGGCTTGAGTACGAAATGGACTCCAACGATGTTGTATACGTCCGTATCGATAAAAACAGAAAAATTCCGATTACTACATTTATCCGTGCACTGGGTGTTGGCAGCGATGAGGAGATTTATGAGCTTTTCGGAGTCGATGACCGCCTCAAGCAGACTATCCTCCAGAAAGACGGCACTAAAAATAACTCCGATGCCCTTATCGATGTTTATAAAAAGCTCCGTCCGGGCGAGCCGCCTACAGTGGAAAGTGCTGTTACTCACATCAATAACCTCTTTTTCGATGCCAAGAGATACGACCTCTGCCGCTTCGGAAGATATAAATACAATAAGAAGCTGGGTATTGCTTCACGTCTTTCAGGTCATGTCCTCTCTGAGCCTGTTATCAATCCGCTGACCGGAGAAATTATGGCTGATGCAGGTGAGACTGTTTCCTACGACAAGGCTTGTGAAATCGAACAGGCAGGCGTTTACAGCGCATATGTCACTGTTGAAGCAAAGGAATACTTCACCAACGAAAACGGCGAGACTGATGTGCGCATGGTGGAGAAAACTACAAAGATCATCGGCAACGGCATGGTGGATATTAACGGCTATGTTGACTTTGACGCTGAAAAATACGGCATCAACGAAAAGGTATCATTCAAGGTTCTCAGAGAAATCCTTGAAACCTCCGCTGACGCTGACGAGATCGAGGAAAATGTCAAGAAGCGTGCTGATGAGCTTGTTCCCAAGCACATTATCCTTGACGATATTTTCGCTACTATCAGCTACTTCCTGAACCTCTGCGAGGGCGTGGGAACTGTTGACGATATTGACCATCTCGGCAACAGACGTATCCGTTCCGTAGGTGAGCTTCTCCAGAACCAGTTCAGAATAGGCTACTCCAGAATGGAGAGAGGTATTCGTGAGAGAATGAATATCCAGACTCAGGACATCAATACTCTCACACCTCAGACACTTATTAACATACGTCCTATTTCTTCGGCTATGAAGGAATTCTTCTGTTCATCACCGCTGTCACAGTTCATGGACCAGAACAATCCTCTTGCTGAGCTTACTCATAAAAGACGTCTTTCAGCTCTCGGTCCCGGTGGTCTTTCAAGAGACCGTGCCGGATTCGAGGTTCGTGACGTTCACTACAGCCACTACGGCAGAATGTGTCCTATCGAAACTCCTGAAGGTCCTAACATCGGACTTATCTCCTACCTTGCAACATTTGCACGTATCAATGAATACGGCTTTATTGAAGCTCCTTACCGCAGGGTTGACAAGGCAACAGGCGTTGTAACTGATGAAGTTGTCTACATGACTGCTGACGTTGAGGATAACTATATAGTAGCTCAGGCGAATGAGCCTCTCACAGAGGATAAAAAGTTCGCCAATGAAAAGGTTGCGGCACGTTTCCGTGACCAGATCCTTGAAATTGAAAAGGATAAGATCGACTTCATGGACGTTTCACCTAAAATGGTTGTGTCCGTGGCTACATCTATGATCCCGTTCCTTGAAAACGACGACGCTAACCGTGCCCTCATGGGTTCAAATATGCAGCGTCAGGCTGTGCCGCTGCTCCGTACTGAAAGACCCTTCGTTGGTACAGGTATGGAATACAAGGCTGCTGTTGACTCCGGCGTATGCGTACTTGCTGAGGCTGACGGCGTTGTAACATTCGTAAGTGCGGATGAAATCAAGGTTATGGATTCCAATGAAAAGGAATACAGCTATAAGCTGTCTAAATTCACACGTTCCAACCAGGGAACCTGTATAAATCAGAAGCCTATCGTAAATATCGGCGACAATGTAAAGAAGGGTCAGGTTCTGGCTGACGGCCCTGCTACTGCTGACGGTGAAATTTCCCTTGGTAAGAATGCCCTCATCGGCTTCATGACATGGGAAGGCTACAACTACGAGGACGCTGTTCTGCTGAATGAGCGTCTG
>JAEDLA010000116.1 GCA_016295545.1 Oscillospiraceae bacterium
ACTATAATAAATGTGTCCGCAAGTGCGCTGGACGCTGTACCTAAAAGCTATTACGAAGGCTCTCTTGCTCTTGGTGCAAGCCACGAAAGAAGCGTTTTCTGTGCAGTTGTACCTGCGGCAAAATCGGGAATACTTGCAGGAGTAATACTCGGTATCGGACGTGCAATTGGTGAAACTATGGCAGTTATTATGGTTGCAGGAAATCAGCCTGTTGTACCAGACAGCATAATAAAGGGCGTTCGCACAATGACCGCAAACATTGTCCTTGAAATGGGATATGCGGCAGACCTGCACCGTGAAGCACTCATTGCAACGGCAGTGATTCTGTTTATTTTCATTCTGATTATCAACTTGACTTTCTCTGTAATAAAAAGAAAGTCGGAAAAGGAGTAAGCCATGAACAAAACAGCAAAGCTGCAGTCAATATTCCTGCGGACTATAGTTATATTATCCGCTTTTATTACGGTAGGAGTGCTTGTCTCAATAGTCGCATACATTCTTTACAAGGGTATTCCGAATCTGTCTCTTGACCTGTTTGAATTTGAATACAATTCAGAAAATGTTTCCCTTTTCCCCGCACTTATAAATACAGTTACAATGACTCTCTGCACACTTCTTATTGCCGTACCGCTGGGTATATTTTCAGCCGTTTATCTCACAGAATATGCAAAGCGTGGAAACAAGCTTGTTACAGTCATTGGCATAACTGCTGAAACCCTTTCGGGTATTCCTTCAATTGTTTACGGACTTTTCGGATATCTGCTTTTTGTTACACAGATGAAATGGGGATATTCTCTCCTTGCAGGCACATTTACACTTTCCATAATGATACTTCCGACAATAATGAGAACTACTGAGGAAGCACTCAAAAGCGTTCCTGACAGCTACCGTGAGGGCAGCTTCGGACTTGGTGCCGGAAAGCTGCGAACAATTTTCAAAATAGTTCTTCCCTCTGCAATCCCTGGCATTCTTGCAGGCGTGATACTCTCTATAGGACGTATTGTGGGAGAAACTGCTGCCCTGATATTCACCGCCGGATCGGTTGCTCAGATACCTGACGATCTTATGGGCTCAGGAAGGACACTTGCTATTCATCTGTATGCACTGTGGAATGAGGGACTTGCAGCAGAGCAGTCCTACGCAACGGCAGTCGTTCTGCTTGTGATAGTAATTCTTATAAATGCAGCGTCCTCGGCAATTGCAAAACGGATAGCAAAATAGGAAAGGAAAATTCTGAATAATGAGCGAAAACAAATTTGAAATATCAGGGCTTGACCTGTACTATGATAAATTTAAAGCACTTAAAAATGTGGAGCTGAATATTCCAACGGGAAAGATAACTGCATTCATTGGACCGTCTGGCTGCGGAAAATCTACGCTTCTCAAAAGCCTCAACCGTATGAATGACCTTGTTGAGGGGTGTAGAATAGACGGCAGCATACGTCTTGACGGCGAGGATATTTACGGTAACATGGACGTTAATCTTCTCCGCAAAAAAGTGGGAATGGTCTTTCAGAAGCCAAACCCTTTCCCCATGAGCATATATGATAACATTGCCTATGGTCCACGCACTCACGGAGTTCGTTCAAAGGCAAGGCTTGATGAAATTGTGGAGCGTTCTCTGCAGGGTGCTGCAATATGGGACGAATTAAAAGACAGGCTGAAAAAAAGTGCTCTCGGTCTTTCCGGTGGTCAGCAGCAGCGGCTTTGTATTGCAAGGGCACTTGCAGTAGAACCCGATGTTTTGCTTATGGATGAGCCTACCTCCGCACTTGATCCTATTTCTACAAGCAGGATAGAAGATCTTGCCATTGAGCTGAAAGAGAAATACACTATCGTCATAGTCACTCACAATATGCAGCAGGCAACGAGAATTTCTGATAAGACTGCATTTTTCCTCCTTGGTGAAATGGTGGAATTTGATGACACGGAAAAGCTTTTCTCCACACCGAAAGACAAGCGGACGGAGGATTACATAACAGGAAGATTCGGATAAGGAGGTAAATATGCGAAACAGATTTCAGATGCAGCTTGAGGAGCTGAACAACGACCTTATATCAATGGGTGCGCTATGCGAAAAGGCTATTCACGATGCTGTGAAGGCACTTCTTGACTCAGATGAAAAACTCATTGACAGGATACATGACACAGAAAAGGAAATTGACCGAAAAGAACGTGAAATTGAAGGTCTTTGCATGAAGCTTCTTTTACAGCAGCAGCCTGTTGCAAGAGATCTTCGTACTATTTCATCGGCTCTTAAAATGATAACCGATATGGAACGTATTGGAGATCAGGCTGACGATATTGCAGAGCTTGTACGCTTTTGCAGGCTTGACGACAGCGAATGCCGAAAGGATATTTCGGCAATGTCCAAGGCAGTAATCGAAATGGTCAAAGGAAGCATTGACGCTTTTGTCAGAAAGGATATTGAATCCGCAAAAGCAGTTATTGACAGTGATGATATTGTAGATGACTTGTTTATCAAGATAAAATGTGATATAATAAGAGTGACAGCCGTTGATACCAATGCAGGAGAAAATGCCATTGACATTGTTATGACGGCAAAATATCTTGAACGTATCGGCGACCACGCAACAAATATTGCGGAGTGGGTGGAATATTCCCTTACGGGTTCGCACGAGTAAGGACTGATATAATGATTTACTATGTTGAAGACGATATGAGCATCAGGGAGCTTGTTTTATATACTCTGAGAAATACGGGATTTCAGGCACTCGGCTTTGAGGACGGACGCTCTCTGTTCACTATGATAAAAGCCGGAAATATCCCGAAGCTTATACTCCTTGATATAATGCTTTCGGAAGATGACGGACTTGATATCCTGAAAAAGCTCCGTGAGGATAATGTTACCCGAAAAATCCCCGTTATCATGGTAACTGCAAAGGACACGGAATATGACAAAGTAACGGGACTTGAACTGGGTGCTGACGATTATATAGCAAAGCCCTTTGGAATGATGGAGCTTGTGGCAAGAATAAAAGCCGTGCTGCGCCGCAGTGATGATAGCGATAACTACAAGGAAATATATGAGCTTGGTTCTGTTAGCGTTAATGTAAAATGCCATGAGGCAAGAGTAAACGGCGAAGCTGTAGAGCTTACTCACAAGGAATTTGAGCTGCTTCTGTTTCTTATGAAGCACCCCGGCGAGGTATTCACAAGAGATGCACTTCTGGATTTATTATGGGACTATAACTACACAGGCGAAACAAGAACGGTGGACGTACATATCCGAACACTCAGAATGAAACTGGGCGAGGGTGCCGATATTATTGAAACCGTCAGGGGCACGGGCTACAGGGCAAAGGTGAGCTTATGAAAAAAAGAATATATCTTAACATCTGCCTTGCATCACTGATAACCCTGCTGCTGACATCAGTGCTTGCGGCGAAAGTAATGTACAGCAGCATGACCGCCGATCTTCATGATGAAGTAAAGCATGAAGCCGTCTTTATGTCTGCGGCAATAAATAATTTTGATAATCAAAAGGATATTCTGAGCTATGTTTCCTACTCAGGCAAACACAGTGAAAACCGTATTTCCTTTATAAATAAAGACGGCACTGTTTTATATGAAAACTATGCGGATATCACCACCATGGACAATCATCTTGGCAGACCGGAAATCAAATCGGCTATTGAAAAGGGCACAGGTGAGATAACACGTTCCTCCGATACAATAGGCAAACAGGTCTATTATTATGCCGTTAAGCTTGAAAGCGGAGATATACTGCGAATTGCCGCTGAAACAAAAAATGTTATCGGACTTTTGGGTGTGAGCGCACCAAGACTGATAATTATTGTGCTGATAATTTTTATTGCAGCAATGATAACAGCAAAGCTTCTGACCGATTCAATTGTCAAGCCTATAAACGAGCTGAACCTTGATGAACCGGGAGCAAATGTCACCTATGATGAGCTTTCTCTCCTGCTTGTGCGAATGGATAAGCAGAATGAAAAGATACGCACACAAATGGAGGAGCTTTCCAAGCAGCAGCAGGAATTTGAGTACATCACAGAAAATATGTCAGAGGGACTTGTTATATTCGGCACGGGAGGAAAGATTATTTCCGCAAACCGAAGTGCAAAATTTATTCTCGGAAACGAAAACGCCCTTACCTACACTGAGCTTTGTCATGATACCGAATATATAAATGCCGTTAAAAATGCACTTTCAGGAAAACAATTCACGGGCAGGATAGAAAAGGGCGAACGGGTGTATGGTCTTTCTGCAAATCCCGTGAATAATTCTCCGGGACATGGAGCTGTGCTGTTCATAACTGACATTACGGAACGTGAAAGCTCGGAAAAAATGCGTCGGGAATTTTCCGCAAATGTTTCTCACGAGCTGAAAACTCCCCTGACCTCAATAATGGGTGCGGCAGAGATAATCGGAAACGGCATTGCAAAATCTGAGGATATTCCTCATTTTGCAGAGCAGATACACACCGAAGCGTCACGTCTCCTTACTCTTATTCAGGATATTATCAAGCTCTCTCAGCTTGATGAAAACAGTATAAAGGCAGAATTTGAGAATGTAAATCTTAAATCTGTATGCGAAGATGTAATATCAGAGCTTGAAGACAAGGCAGAAAAAAAGAACGTCACAATTTCTCTTAAAGGCAGTGATATGGTCATAAGGGGTATTCGTCCCGTTCTCCATGAAATGATATACAATCTTTGTGACAATGCCATTGTGTATAATAAGGAAAACGGCAGTGTAATAATAGAACTTTCTGAAAGTAATCAGAAAAAAATGCTGACTGTTTCCGACACGGGAATAGGCATTGCTCCGGAGCATCAGAGCAGAATATTTGAGCGGTTCTATCGTGTTGACAAAAGCCGTTCAAAGTCAACAGGCGGCACGGGACTTGGTCTTTCCATAGTAAAACATGGCACAATGATTCACGGCGGAAATGTATCTTTGGAAAGCAAGATGAATGAGGGAACTAAGGTCACTCTTTTAATTTAATATTTTTTAAAAGGTCTTCTGAAATAATTGTATCAGAAGACCTTTTTTCACAAACAATATTGAGCAAGACGCATAATTCAGTGCGATTCGATAGTAAATCATTTCAAAAGCTGAATGCCAAGAATTATCTGTCTGAGCTGTTTTATTCTATGCAGCTATTAAGCAAAAATTAATTTTCAGGCAGAGTATCAATAATCTGCGCAACCTTTTTCTGAATAGAAAGAGCATCAGAAATAAACACACCGTCACCATTGCTGTAAACATCAGCATTAATAAGTCCCTGTTCGCTCAGGGGATTTGCTTCTTTATTTGAAACATACATCATAACTTTTACTACGTCTGATATGCCGACTTTGCCGTCAAGGTCTGCATCACCGCTGAGAGTGGGTTCGGTAGCTTCACTGAGGATTTTAAAATTTCTTCCGT
>JAEDLA010000117.1 GCA_016295545.1 Oscillospiraceae bacterium
TGTCCCTTTGGCAGGGGATTTTAAGGGGACAGCGTCCCCTTAAATAATTGCCGTACGAGTAAAAATTGATTTCCTTGAAAGGAACTGTTCATCATATAATATAATAATATCACGTTTTAGCAAAAATGTCCAGTTATTTTCCAAAGTTAAAAATAAAATTGTAATCTTATACTAAAAGTTAACTCCTGAAATATGCAATTTACCGAAAAGGAAAATTGCTCCCTCAGAAAATATTATTCTGAAGGAGCAATGATGCGGGTGGTTTATTCGATTGCTTTCATGGAGCCTGCCATATCTATTCCTTTAAGCTTGAAATAGAGAAGTCCGTTTACAAGAGCAGTGAATGCGGCAGTAAGTGCGGCGGCACAGAGGAAGCAGTGCAGCGGAATATCCGGACAAAACATTACAACGTCCACCTCTGCCGTCTGAACAACAAAGCGTGTCAGGAAGATACCTCCGAAAAGTCCGGCGATTATTCCGAGAAATGAAGAAATTATATTTTCACGGTATATGTATGCCGCAACCTCAGAATCGTAGAATCCCAGTACCTTGATAGTTGCAAGCTCACGCATACGCTCCGTGATGTTGATGTTGGAGAGATTGTAAAGTACAACAAATGCCAGCGCTCCGGAAGAACCGATAATAACATAGACTATGGCATTAAGACTGCGGACGATTTTCTTGAATGTATCTCCGGCAAATTTCATAAGGTTAACGGAGGTAACTGTTTTGCTTGTAAGTATCTTCTCCGAAGCCTCCTCTGCCGAATAGCCCTCCGCTGCATTAACATAGACAATGTTGTTTTCACGTTCGCCTATAACACTTTCATAGACTGCCGGCGTGAAGTAAACATAGTTTCCGGAGTAGTTTTCAGTAACGGCAGTAATTGTTACTTCTGTTTCACTTTCGCCAAATGTAAGTGAATCTCCGGCACTTACATTCAGAAGCTTTGCAAGCTTTTCATTAATGATAACACCTGTATCATCAGGAGCAAAGGCTTCGTGAGTTTTTCTGTCCCTCAGCGTGATAAAGCTGCCTATGCGCTCAGGATTTTCAGGAACAACGGCAAAGGCTTCACGGCTTTCGTCTCCGGCGTTAACTGTAACGCTTTTCTGAGCAGCAAAGAGGTACTCCGAAACCTCCGGCATTGCGGCAATTTCATTTTGCAGGATATCCTCCTCAAAGCCGTCCTCTGCGGAGAATGTGCAAAGCTCGTCATAGGTAAGTATCTCTCCGAACTGCAGGTCAACAATAACCGAAATGGCATATCTCAGTCCGAAGCCGGCAAGCATAAGAGCCGTGCAGCCGCCGATTCCCAGAACTGTCATAATAACACGGTTCTTGTAACGGGCAACGTTTCTTGCGGTGACCTTTGAGTTAAAGCTGAGCCTGTTCCATATAAGCTTTATTCGTTCAAGCAGAACTCTCTTGCCGCTTTTAGGCGGCTTTGGACGCATAAGCTGTGCAGGGTGGACTGAAAGCTCCCTGCGGCAGGCGATTACTGAGGAAAGTCCTGTACACAGCAGAGATGCAATAATACAGCCGGCAGCGTAATCCCAGCGGAAGCTGCATATAACATCAGGGTAGTTGTACATGAGCTTGTAGGCTCCGGAAATAACCTTGGGAAACAACTGAAAACCAATCAGCAGACCTGATACAGCGCCGAAAATGCTTGCAAGGGCGGAGTAGAAAATGTACTGCGACAAAATTGCCCCGCTGCCGTAGCCGAGAGCTTTAAGTGTGCCGATTTCTGTGCGCTGTTCCTCAACCATACGTGTCATTGTGGTAAGGCAGACAAAGGCGGCAATGATAATGAAGAATACAGGAAATACCTTTGCTATGGAGTCAACACGGTCAGCGTCCTCCTTGAATGAGGAATATCCGGTATTTGAATCCCTGTCAAGGACATACCATTTCAGGTTGTCAACAATGCTTTTATAATCGTCCTCAGCATTGTCAAGCTCCTGATTTCCGTTTTCTAATTCAGCCTTTGCATCATCAAGCTCCTGCTGTCCCTGAGCCTTTTTTTCTTCAAGCTCTTTCTGATTCTGGGTAAGCTCAGTTCTTGCCTGAGCAAGCTGTGCCATACCGTCGTCAATAGCCTTTTTTGCCTCCACAAGCTGTCTGTAGGTATCATCAAGCTGCTGACGTGTATAGGAAAGCTGCGCCGAAGCGGAATCTACCGCATACTGAGCCTGTTCAAGCTGAGCGTCACTGTCTGCTATCTGAGCTGCAAGAGCAGCAAGAGACTGACTGAGTATTTCCTTGTCGGCGGCTTTCTGGGGATCGTCAGCAGGCAGAGAGATATATTCAGCTGCAACAGTGCTGACTGAAAGAGCCTCCGTGTCAAGGGCGGCAATGCTTGAAAGCATTGTGGAAAAGCTGTCGTCCTCCGGCTTGACCTGAGTTTCAGCACCTGACTGGATAAGGCTTTCCAGCGAGGAATAAAGCTGTTTAGCCGGTTCAGCCTGTGTACGTGCTTCACTGAGGGAGGTGCGCTGCTGCTCCAGTGATGACCTGCCATAGTTGTATTCGGATACTCCGGAATTATATTGTGCAAGACTTACGCTGTACTGAGCGATGCTGTCGTCAATTTCCTGCTGTTTTGCATCGATTTCAGCCTGTGCATTTTGCAGCTTTGTTTCGGCATCGGCAATTTCGGCATTGAATTTCTCAACGCCGTCCTGATATTCGTCCTCGCCGTCTGCCGCTTCGGAACGGGCGCTTTCAAGCTCAGTTCTGATTTCCTCGATTCGTTCCTTGTGTATGTCTTCGGCAAGTCCCTCAAGTTCGGATTTTTTTTCGTTTATTCTGTCAGTGTACTCATCAGTAAAGGAGTCCATATCCTTTGTACTGTTCAGAGTGATGTAAACGTCCGTGTAATAATCTGAGGCAAAGGCTTCTTCCGGAATCATAAGGTAGCTGCTTATACTGCCGCTGCCGAGAGTAGTTGTACCTCTTTCAAAGTCCACGTACTTTACCCATGAAACACGTCCCACGATTTTGAAGGTCTGATATTTCAGGGTATCAGTGACAGGATTATCCTTGTCCTGAGTTTCAAGGGTAATAGTATCGCCTATCTGAAAATTATCCGGAGTTTTCACTTCGATAACGCATTCGTCCGGAGCCTCCGGCATACGTCCCTCAGTAAGCTCAGGGCGGTTTATGTAGTTTTCGGAGCTTTCTCCGGCAGAGGTATCAAGGGAATATACCTTTGCCACAGGGCTTGCGCCGTCCTCCGACCTGATATACAGGTCAGCGGAATATCCGCCGCATATTCCGAGAACATCATCATCAGCCGACAGCTTTTCTATTTCCTTGTGGCTGAATCCCAGTGTTGAGATAAGGTGTATATCCATAAGCCGCTGGTCTTTGTAATATTTATCAGCAGTAGCTTTCATGTCGGGGCTTGTGACCTTAACCCCGGCAAAGAATCCGCAGCCGATAGCAATAATGGCTAAAATAGCAAGAAAACGGCCTCTTGTTTTCCATATTCGCCGCAGATTGTCCTTAATAAGAGCTTTTCCCATAATTCAAGTCCTACCATTCTATCGTTTCCACAGAAACTGGATTTTCATTTGTGACAATTTTTTCCACCTTGCTGTTTCGGACGGTTATAACTCTGTCTGCCATAGGCGTTATCGCCTGATTGTGGGTGATAACGATAACAGTCATTCCCTCTGAACGGCAGGTGTCCTGCAAAAGCTTTAGGATATTCTTGCCGGTGCTGTAGTCCAGTGCGCCGGTAGGCTCATCACAGAGCAGAAGCTTCGGACGCTTTGCAAGAGCACGGGCTATGGAAACTCTCTGCTGTTCACCGCCTGAGAGCTGTGCCGGAAAGTTGTTCATTCTGTCCTCAAGACCGACTTTCCTGAGAACCTCCTCGCTGTCCATAGCGTTTTTGCATATCTGAGCCGCAAGCTCCACGTTTTCCTTTGCAGTAAGGTTCTGAACGAGGTTATAGAACTGGAAAACAAATCCTATATCATGCCGGCGGTAGGAGGTTATCTCACGCTTTGAGAAGCCGGCAATGTCCTTTCCGTCAACAATAATGCTTCCCTCATCACAGCGGTCCATGCCGCCAAGCATATTGAGGACGGTAGTTTTTCCGGCACCGGAGGCTCCGACGATAACGGCGAATTCACCCTTTTCAATAGAAAAATTTATACCGTCGGAGGCGTTGATAACGACCTCACCCATTTTATATCGTTTATATACATCTTTCATTTCAACAAATGACAAGCTTATCACTATCCTTTCGTAGCTGCACAGGCTGAAATCAGTCTGTATATAAATTATATCATAAATTTTTGTGAAAAGAAAGAGGAAATATGTATTCAAAAGAACAAAAAATAGAGAATCTGTCTGAGTAGCAGAATTGATTTTACGTTTTAACGTGTCAATATTATTGACATTGATGAGAGAAAATGATATAATAATAACAGCTTATGGGCTGAATGGGTAAATACCCGCAATACTTCAGGTGAATTATAGGGGTGAGATTATTGGCAGAGCTGAAAAACGGCTTCAGAGCCAAAACCATGTACGGCTGTACATTCACCGTCAGGGAATTTCTTGGCGGCGGCGGTCAGGGCAATGTCTATAAAGTCGATTACAACGGAAAAACAATGGCTCTTAAATGGTATCATAAATCAACTGTTGACAAAATGAAAAATGCCGGCGAGTTTTATGAGAATCTTAAATCAAATATTGAAAAGGGTGCGCCGACAAAGGCGTTTCTTTGGCCGGAGGACCTCTCCGAATGGATAGACGGCAGCTTCGGCTATATTATGCAGCTTCGTCCCGCAGGCTTTGAGGAACTGACAA
Source organism: Oscillospiraceae bacterium (assembly GCA_016295545.1). Taxonomy (GTDB): domain Bacteria; phylum Bacillota; class Clostridia; order Oscillospirales; family Ruminococcaceae; genus Ruminococcus. The sequence continues at coordinate 4,828 of JAEDLA010000117.1, forward strand.
GATTCCTTATATGGGATCAGAAAAAAAGGTGCATGAAAGCTCAGTTTGCAGGTATAACTGCACGCTGCAATGCCGCTATAAATATTATTGAGGGTTTCCGTGCTCTCCATAATGACGGCTACAGCTATCAGGACCTGAACAACGGCAATTTCTTCATTGATCCCAAGACAGGAGACGTGCTTATCTGTGACAACGACAATGTTTCCGAAAGGGGAGTAAATTTCGGTATTGCCGGAAAACAGCGCTATATGGCGCCTGAGGTTGTTCTCGGAGGAAAGCCGGACAAGCAGTCGGACAGATTTTCCCTTGCGGTTATTCTTTTCCGTATGCTCTTTATTGAGCACCCGCTGGAGGGAAAATACTCAACACCTCCATGCATGACGCCGGAATATGAGAAAAAATTCTACGGCAGCGATCCTGTTTTTGTTCTTGATCCGGAGGACGACCGAAATGCTGCAAATAATCAGCTTAATACAAATACGCTGAGATTCTGGAAAATTTATCCCGAATATATCAGGGAGCTTTTTATAAAATCCTTCAGCAAGGAATCAATGCATCCGCC
>JAEDLA010000118.1 GCA_016295545.1 Oscillospiraceae bacterium
ATAAGTCGGACATAAAGTCGGGAACAGTTTCCTCAGCCACAGGAGCTTCGGGAACAGACAAATCAGACATAAAGTCGGGAACAGTTTCCTCAGCCACAGGAGCTTCGGGAACTGACAAGTCAGACATAAAGTCGGGAGCAGTTTCCTCAGCCACAGGAGCTTCGGGAACTGACAAGTCAGACATAAAGTCGGGAGCAGTTTCCTCGGCTACAGGAGCTTCGGGAACAGACAGGTCGGACATATAGTCGAGAACAGTTTCCTCAGCAGCAGGAGCTTCGGGAACTGACAAATCAGACATGAAGTCGGGAACGGTTTCCTCAGCCACAGGAGCTTCGGGAACAGACAAATCAGACATAAACTCGGTAGCTGTTTCAGCAGAAACACTTGCGGCTTCTTCTGTGGCAGGAGCAGTTTCCGGAACGGACAGGTCAGACATATAATCAGAATCTGAGATGCCGGAAGCGGAAGCAGTATCGGCTGCAGGAGCTTCCTGTTCATTTTCAGGCTCGGTATATCCGAAAAGCTGATTTGCAACAGATTCCCACTGAGACATACTGTCCTCAGTGGACGGCAGCTCATTATCCTCATCAGTTATGGCAGTAAGCTCATCTTCATTCACATCAACAACATTTTCATCATTGACATAGCGGCTTTCCTCTGGTTTGCTGTCCGATGAAACAGAAAACAGCTTTACAAGGTCGTCGTCGGAAAGCTCCTCTGGTTCAGCAGTTTCCTCAGCCGGAGCAGCTTCATAAACCTCTGAGGTTGCCGGTTCAGCAGCCGGAGCTTCGGGAACAGGCTGGCTTACAGGTGAGGGGATAGCAAACTGAGCAAGGAAATCGTCCTGTAAAGGAGCTGCTTTCGGCTGTGTTCCCTCCTGTTCAGGGGTGGGAGCATTTATAGCAAACTGAGCAAGGTCATCATCAATAGCAATACCAGTTCCGGGAATTGTTTTCGGAGCAGGCTGCACAGGAGCAGGAGCAGGTTCTTCCTGAGCCTGCGGAACATTTATAGCGAACTGAGCAAGGTCATCATCAAAAGCGATACCAGTTCCGGGGATAGTTTTCGGAGCTTCTTGTACAGGAGCTTCTGCAACAGGTGCTGGAGCAGGTGCAGGCTGGACAGGCTTTTCCTGAACAGCAGGCTTGGGAGCAGCGGTTTTAGGTTCTTCCTGTTTCTGCTGTCTGGGAGCCTGTGTTATTTTAGCCTGAGTATTGCCCAGAGGAACGATACCCTCGTCAGCAATGCCCATTTTTTCACGCATTTTTTCCTCTTTAATCATACGTGCCCTGTCTTTTTTGTCAGCCTTTATCATTTTCTTGGCAATAGTATACTTGCATTTTTCACAGGAAATCTGACAAATATCACTCATAGCGCCAATTTGCTCATAACGGCTGCCTTCTTTTACAAGATTAATTCCGCAGCCTGTTTTTTTTCCGTTGTCAGTGCCGTGGACAAGGTCAATATCACGAGATTTAACAAGCATAACATCCATAATAATTCTCCAATCTGCTTTGCCGTACTGTGATGAGGAAAATGTTCACAGCAGGAGCAGCAAAGCTGCCGCATTTACGGCTGACGGCGCACCGATTTTCACATATCCGGAGCAACAGCAGGCTGACCGGACTTCCGGGAAATGCCGGGGAGGGAGAGGTACATGGCGTTTTGCCTGAAATAAAGACGAAAAACAAACACTAACCCCTGCGGCATTTATTATATCATTATAATTATACAATATTTATCGGAAAAAATCAATACTTTTTTAAAAAAACGTGAGCAGATTATACATATTTCAATATTTTCGGTGAAATAAACAAATCGTTATAACACTTTTTGTCATAAATACAGAATTTTCCGATTCAGGAATAATCCGGCAACAGCTTTTCTGCAGTTTGTCTCACTGAAAGGGACTCTTTCAACTGCCTCACATCAAAAGAAGAAAGCCGTTCCATAAATAATAAAAAATCTTAAAAGCTGTTCCCACAATAAAAAAATAAAAAAATCATCAATTTCTCTTGCATTATCAGAAGATTTGTTGTATTATTAATAGTGTATGATGTTCACTTTGTGCTTAGGCGCAATATGACTATTCTGTTTTAGGAGGATTTTTGTGAAGCTTGTTTCAATTGTCGTTCCCTGCTACAATGAACAGGAGGTTCTGCCGCTGTTCTATGACGAAATAATCAAAGTCACTGACAGCATGAAAAAAGAGTTTCCTGAGCTTGAATTCGAGTTCCTTTTCGTCAATGACGGCTCTAAGGATAAAACTCTTGACATTTTTCGCTCACTTGCAGACAGGGACAAGCGTGTAAGATATATTTCATTTTCAAGAAATTTCGGAAAGGAATCCGGTATGTACGCCGGACTTAAAAATTCCAGAGGAGATTTCGTTGTGGTCATGGACGCTGATCTTCAGCATCCTCCGGCTTTTCTCCCTGAGATGTACAGGTATGTCAGGTTCGGCGAATATGACTGTGCCACAACACGGCGTGTAAGCCGTAAGGGCGAATCAAAGATACGCTCATGGTTTGCAAGAAAATTCTACCGCATCATGAACAAGATTTCTGATACGGAGATAGTGGACGGTGCTCAGGACTTCCGCTTTATGTCACGTCAGATGGTTGATGCTGTGCTGTCAATGTCGGAGTACAACCGCTTCTCAAAGGGCATTTTCAGCTGGGTTGGCTTCAATGTCAAGTATATTGAATACGAAAACGTGGAGCGTGCCGCCGGAACTACCGCATGGTCGTTCTGGGGACTTTTCAAGTATTCGCTGGAGGGCATCATGGCGTTTTCAACAGCGCCCCTTGCTATATCGTCACTGCTGGGAATACTTACCTGCATAATTGCCTTTATCCTGATTATCGCAACAGTGATAAAAACCCTTGTATTCGGAGAGGACGTTGCCGGCTTCCCCACTACAATATGCGTGATATTCCTTTTCAGCGGCTTACAGCTTTTCTGTACAGGCATACTGGGACAGTACCTTTCAAAGACATATCTTGAAACTAAAAACCGCCCCATTTACATCACTAAGGAAACTGAGGACATTTACCGTAAAAACAAGGCGCTCCGTCAGAAAGCGGAGGCTGCTGAGCAAAATGCTCCTGAGACTGACGAAAAAAATAGTGAAGCTGAAAGCGGGAGCGATGAAGATGAATAAGATGAATAAATTTTAATCAGAACCGGAGGTGCGGAAATCAGTGAATAGGCATACAAGACTTGTGGTTTCCGTACTTTTTTTCGTTATCATTGTTTTTTCTATCAGCCTTACACGGTCATATTTTGACGGTTCAAGGGATACGGCTGACGCTCCTGTTCCTGTGGAGATAATCCGCAGACTTGACGAGGACTCAGCCGGAAACAGGATATTTGAGGGCAGCGGCAGTCTTTACGGCATCGTTGACTCAAATAACCGTGTGGTGGCAGCTCCCGAATGGGACGAGCTTCAGTTCGCAGATGGCAGCAAGTGTGTTGCTTCAAAGCGTATCGGCGGCAAGCTGCTGTGGGGCTGTATTGACTACGACGGAAATATAGTGGTGCCTTTTATTTACAGCAGCATCACAAGGTATAATTCCGGAGACTTCGTGTTCTATGCGGCAAAATCGTCGGCGGACAGCTCAATTGTCATATACAGCGAGACGCTTTCCCCCTGTTTCAGAAATTCATGGGAGAGAGTTCAGGTAAGCGGCAGTGATGTTCAGCTTGGTACAAAATCGGCGGAGCTTAGCTATACTGCCGGAGAAAACGGACTTGTATGCAAAAAGGCAGTCGTTTCGGGAGAGGTACTGAACTGCGGATTTACAGTAAATATGTACAGCAGGATACTCCTTTCAAAGCTTGACTGTACAACGATACTTTCCATAACTGACGCTGTGGAGAAATACATCGAATACGCCTACACTGACGACCGCTCAGTTCTCGGAGCTATGGAGGACAGGGGAATTTTCACTCCGCTGTTTCCCAATGAGGAAAGGATAACCTCAAAAAAGCTTCTTGGAATCACAGATATATTCATTTTTTCGGAAAAATCAGACAGCGGCGTCCAGTGCTACAATGCCGCCATTACAGCGGACACAAGAATAACTTATATTAACGAAAAGGGTGAAAGCAGGTCCCTTGAAGCACCGTTCAGGGCTTCTGTGAAATTTTATTCCGACGCTGCCGGAGTTACGGCTATGTCAGGGGAATTCAGGGAAACTGCTCCCGATTATCCTCAGGAGACAGATGATATTCCGGAGGACAGCACTGAAACTGTTCAGGAGACGTGATAAATTTCCAAATAATTTATAATTCAGCAAATACCGGAGCATTCCGGCTGATATATACACGACACTGTTCCAATATGTGCGATATATTCCTGCATTACTGAATTTTATCAGGGCATACAGGAGATTGTACAGTTTGGTACAGCGGTGAGTATAAATATGCAAATTTCGGCGTGCCGTCTGCCGCAGAAATGACGGCTGCCGCTATGCGGTATCTGGAGGACTATATGATAAAAAAAGCTGCAGTTATTATGGGCAGCGACAGCGATTTTCCTGTCGTTAAATCAGCTCTCACAGAACTGAAAAAATACGGTGTTCCCTTTGAATGCCATGTAATGAGCGCTCACAGAACTCCGGCGGAGGCGGCTGAATTCGCTGACTCAGCTAAAGAAAAGGGCTTTGGTGTAATAATCTGCGCCGCCGGAATGGCTGCTCATCTTGCCGGAGTTATTGCCGGTCACACAACCCTGCCGGTTATCGGTATTCCGATGAAAAGCTCCGTTCTTGAGGGAATGGACGCACTTCTTGCAACTGTAATGATGCCGCCGGGAGTGCCTGTTGCAACAGTTGCTGTAAACGGTGCAAAAAATGCGGCAGTTCTTGCTGTTCAGATACTTGCGCTTGCGGACGAGGAGCTTGCCGCTAAGCTTGAAGCCGAGAAAAAGGCTATGGCTGACGGCGTAAGGGCTAAGGACGCAAAATTACAGGAGGAGATTGCAAATGTTTGAAAAAAAAGAAAAACGCTTTGTTGTAAAAGAAGAACAGTCGCTTGGTCTGGGAGCAGTTCAGATTATTTTAGACAAAGTTACTGGAGTGAATTATATCAACACTATCGGTGCTTCGATGACAGGTATTACTCCGCTTCTTGACAGCAGCGGTAAGGTAGTTATTGATGCTGTCGAAGAAGGTAATGCAGACTGAAGCTGCATAAAATCCATACGTTAAAAACAAACTCTTATACTAATTCCACATCAACCTGCTGAAAAATTTGTCCGCTATCGTTCCGTCACTCTGCGTTGACTGACCTTGAAAGGCGACAGCCTGTCTGCGGTCAGTCGCCTTGATTGACGAAACGCTATCAGACAACTTTTTCAACAGAATGATATGGAA
>JAEDLA010000119.1 GCA_016295545.1 Oscillospiraceae bacterium
AAGCCAATCACTCTGAATGTAAAAATCACATCTCCGGCAGAACTCGATTTCCCTGAATCAATTAAATCTCTTATCACAACAGAGGAAAAGGATTCAGAATACACCTATGTATTTGAAGGCGTACGTTCCAAATATGATGAAATGATGGAATATATCAACGGTTTGCCGGATGATAAGTTTATCGATGACGAAACAGGTCATGAGTACTGCTATTATTTCAGCACAGGATACTTAAAGGAACAGTTCTACTTTGTAGACGGGGAACCCGAAAAGTTCTCCTATTACTATGACATCACCATTGGTAAGAGCGTTAAAGGTCATACAGTAACATTTAATGCTGGTGAAGGCGGATACTTCCTCAATGATGACGCAACAACGGCAACATCATTCACAGAAGAACTCTTAAACGGCACTTACAACATCAATGACTTTACCATTTATTCAAGTAAATTACCACGTCATGACAGCGATGGTGATGTATGTTATGTAGTTGACTACTGGACAGATGAAAATGGAAAGGTCATAGAAAATGATGAATTCACAGTTTCTAAGACAGGCAGAACACTTACAGCTCACTGGACATATAAGCTGCCTGTAAGGCTTGACGATACAGGAATTAGTTACGGTGGGTTTGCAGTAGGTTCAGTTTATAAATCGGGAATTAGTATGTGGCTGTCAGAAGGAACACATACATATTCCGATCTTATCAGACCCGAGCAGAATGTAGATTCACAAAGCCGTTATGAAGTAACAGGCTGGAGGGACAGCCGTGACGGTGAGGTTCATTCACTGGATGAGGAATTAACTATCAAGCCTGGTGATGCAAATGTAGTATTTTCTGCGCAATGGGAACACACCGCTGCAGAGCTTAGCTTCTCTACATACGCAAACTTCGTTGAGGGAACAGGTCAGAATCTGATGCCCGGACATGATTTTAATTTTGAGCGAAAGGTTATGCTTCCTTTAGGAAAATATAAAGTAAGCGATTTACCTGTACTTGAAGATTATGCAAATGAAATGTATACAGAACATAATACAGGCTGGAAGGATCAGAATGGAAATATATACAGCCTTGACGATCCGAATGCTGTAATTGAACTTAAAGACTCTTCTATAACGCTGATGCCAGTGTTTGAAGACATAGAACGTATTGTTAGTTTCACAGCAAACGGTGGTAAATTCAGTAATGGTTCTGCATCATATTCTGAAAAGCTTGCAATAGGAAAGCACAGTGCATCTGAATTACCTGTTCCGATAAGAGAAAATACAGAATACGAAGAATACACATTTAAAGGATGGAATGTGTATGGATATGGAATAGAGGGTGAAGAGTATTTACTTTCTCCTGGTGCCGAATTCGATATGAAGAGTACCAGTTATGATTTATCGGCTGAATGGGAATGCAATGAGCTGAAACATCATTATGAATATTCATTTGATGAGAATCAACACTGGCTTGAATGCATAAACGAAGGCTGTACCGAATCAGCAGAACCTGTTAAAAACAATCACAGCTGTGATGAAAACGGATTCTGTGCTGAATGCGGCTACGGCTATGAAATTCCTCCGCTTAATAACGGAACATATGAAATCTCAACCGCAGCACAGCTTTACGGTTTTGCAAAACTTGTTAATGAAAATAATGACTCGGAAGCAAAATTCAATGCTGTTCTTATGTGTGACATTACAGTCAATGAAAATGTAATTGATGAAGCAGGTAATTTTGTTGGTGATAAGCTTATAGGCTGGACTCCTATAGGAAATAGGGATATGCCTTATTCAGGCGTATTTGATGGTCAGGGATATAGTATAAGTGGATTGTATTATAATGATAATTCAGAAGAGAACGATGTAGGTTTATTCGCAGCAATAAGCGATGCAGAAATACTGAATCTTATAATAGATGATTCGTATTTTAAATCTTCTCCGTTTAGTGGAAATGTCGGTGGTATAGCTGGAATGGCAGCAAATAGTACTTTCTCCGCAGTTGAGAACAGAGCATCAATAAGCGGAAATGGCTGTGGAGGAATCTGTGCTGATGCAGATGTTTGCACATTTAAGAATTGTCTTAATACAGGAAAAATCAGTGGTGAAATCCTTGCATCCGGAATTTCCCGTGGAGAATCGTCTATAATCAATTGCTGCAACAACGGAAGAATGATAGTTCCTGTGGAATGTGAAGCATATTCAATCGGAAGCGGCAACAGTATAGTACATTGTTTCTACAATACAGATTTGTGTGGTTTGAAATCGTCTGAAGCAGTTGAAACAAGAGAAATATACGGAAAAAATGATGTCCAGATGCGTTCAGGTGAAACTGCATATCTGCTTTCACAGGGCTGTACAGTCGGCGAGGGTGAAAATGCAATAACTTATGACGGCTCAGTCTGGGGTCAGAAGCTCGGTGACGGCGGTGACGCTTCACCTGTTCTTGACAGCACTAAAAAGGTATATCAGACAGTTGGCTGTACAAACGGCTATTCAAATCAGCAGAATGAAGCAAAAGCGCATACAGACTCTGATGGAAACGGCGTATGTGATTCCTGCGAAACAGTTATTGATTACTCTAATCATCTGCTGACACTGATAACATCAGCAAAGGCAATAGAACAGGGTAAATATTCAGACCTGTCATTCAAGGCATTGCAGGACGCAGTTGCAGAAGCTGAAAAGCTGACTTCTGAAAATACACAAGAAGAGCTGAATGCGGCGTATAAAGCATTAGAATCTGCAATCGGTAATCTTAAAGAGGCTAAAACTGTTTTATGCGTATCAAGCAATCCTGATAATTCAGGCATACTTACCGGCGGCGGAAAGTATGCTGTGGGCGAAACAATCACTATGACTGCAAGGGCAGTAAGCGGATATAAGTTCCTTGGCTGGTATCTGAACAATTCGAAAATTTCAACGGATACTACTTATGAAATTACTGTTACAGGTGAGACCCCTGATGCGGTTAACTATGTGGCAAAGTATGTATCCAATGAGCAGAATAATCTTTCAGTTACAGTAGGTAACGGCACAGTTGCTTACAGCTGTCAGTACGAGGAAGTAACCGGTACATGGAGCAGTGATACAGAGGAGCAGTTTGCAAAGGGAACAGATTTCATTGTAAAAGCAATCCCGAGTGATGGATATACTTTCCTTTACTGGGTAAATGCTGACGGTAGAATCCTTACAGAATCACTGGAATACAGCTTCTATCTTGGCGATAACATGAAGTTACAGGCTTGCTACAAACCAAATACTCCGGATTCACACTATGTCGTATTTAAGGACATGAACGGTAAAGTTCTCTGGTCAGGAGATGTATCAATGAATGAGGAAAACGGAGCATATTTAGTTGAAGCTCCTGCACACGGTACATTTGCAGGCTATAATTTCAGCGGCTGGAAATACTCAAACGGCAATGCAGTAAGCCTGACTGAAACAGATGCTGTAAGAATAACAGAAGATACTGTTATTTATGCAGCTTATGACGCTATAACAGGTCTGACACTTACAGTTAATGATGTATTGCAGGACGAAACATATGCATATGCAAGTCTTGTTACAGTAACTGCTGAGGAAGAAAATGCAGAAAATTTCTTCTCCGGTTGGTATTCAGGCGATAAGCTTGTTAGCGACAGCATAGAATATTCATTCTATATCACAGACCACACTTCGTTAACAGCGAAATATGAAAGCTCTGCTGCAATCGCACAAAATCCGCTTGTTAATATGACAATGAGTGACAGAAACACACTGGAAAACGGCAAGCAGACAGTAGTTATGAATGTAACGTGGTCAGTGCCGGAGGGATATACATTTGTTGAGGGCGGTCTTGTACGTTCACTTGTGGACGAATATAGTGATAAGCTTACCCTCGATGATGTAGACGGCACAAACGTAAAGAAGAATGTATCAAAGCTTAAAACAGCTGAAGGTACTTACGCATATACCCTTACACTTAGCACAGCGTCTGTAAGCAAAAACTTGTATGCTAAGGGATATATCACATATAAGAATGACGCTACTGGTGAGGTTGTTACGATGTATACAGATAAGTTCACATCCAATGCCGGCAACTAACATTTGAAAGGAAATTTGTTATGAAAGAAATTTATGCAAACCCTGAAATGGAAATCGTTGAGTTTGAAAGTGAGGATGTTATCACAACAAGCAATGAATTTGATAATGAAAATGGAGAAGAATAATAATTAAATTATACTTTTTGACAGAATGGAATGGCAGGCTTTTAGCCTGCCATTCTCTGAATAGGAGTGTTGTGATGAAAAAGACGTTAGTTATAATATTAAGCCTTCTGATATGCCTTGGAAGTATTACGATGTCTGTTTCGGCAGAGTATACAGAGGGATATTTCAAATACGAAATGACAGATAACAGTATAACTATTGTTTCCTATTTCGGCTCAGAAGGGGAAGTGGTTATTCCCGACCATATTGCAGGACTGCCGGTGACTAAGATAGAATCCGGTGCATTTAACGGAAATAAATCAATGATTGCTGTGACCATACCTGATACAGTCAGCAGTATAGATAATAATATGTTTGCAGATTTGCATCAGCTGAAAAAGGTTGTTTTGCAGTCGGAAAGTGTCAGTGTGAATGTGCCGGACGGCTGTGTTCTGGTGGAGGATTACCCTGTTTATGTGAGTATCGACAGCAGTCCCGATAATCCGGAGTCAGAACCAGTGACTGATTCAGAGCAGAATCCAGTAGTCACAGAAAAAACAGAAAGCGTTACAGAAAATCAGACAGCTGAAAATCCGGAAGCTGGAAATCAGCCAATAGATAATACTCAGAACAAAACAGAAACCACCGCACAGGATAATGCTTTTGAAGCGGCGGGAGATGACGTTGAAACGGTAATTAATATTCAGGAAAAACCGGGAATAATTACTGATGACAATAAACTGATAACCGTTGATGATACAGGCAATTTGATTGAAATTGATTCAGACGGCAACGTGGAAGTTATTGACAGAAACCAGAAGTATACAGTTTCCACGGATACAAACGGCAAAGTCATTATTACTGATGAAAATAAAAATGAAGTCGTGTATAATAAAGACGAAAACACGGTGGTATATCATAGTCCGGACGGAAAAGTTATCACAAGAAATTCCCTCAAAACCGATTCCACGGAAAAAAATACTGAAAAAACAGACAATACTACTACGGAAATTGATAATTCAATTCAAAAGGAAACAGCTGAAAAACAGTCGGTAAGTAAAATCGTAATTCCGGTTTCTGCTGTACTGGTTATAGCTGCTGGAGGAATTGTATTTTACTTTTTCAGGAAAAAACACAGAAATTCGTAAATATTTGTAACCCTGCCAAATGGCAGGGTTTAACTGTTTT
>JAEDLA010000120.1 GCA_016295545.1 Oscillospiraceae bacterium
GTGGGATTCCAAAGGGTTTATTAACCCTTTGGCAGGGGGTGCAAGAGGGGGACAGCGTCCTCCTAACAAAGTAGTAAATCAAGCGCAGCGATGATTTACGGACACTCCACCATTACTTCCCTCGGCTTGCCCGACGAAGTAATTATTGATATTTAATTGCTGAAGTAATAATAAAGTACCCATACTTCGACAGAATATTTTCTGAGAATAATGTATAATATAGGAGGGCTTATGCTTTTCAGTTCAACTGCAGCTTTCAGAAAGGCTACTGATATAACTCCGGATATACTGAAAAGACTTGACATCAGAGGACTTATTCTTGACCTTGACAATACTCTTACTACCCATGATAACCCCGTTCCGGCGGAGGGAGTTATGGACTGGCTTAGTCTGATGAAAAAAAATAACATACGGCTTATGATAGTTTCAAATAACCACCCGCCCCGTGTAAGACCTTTTGCGGATATGCTGGGACTGGAATTTGTCTGTGAGGGCGCAAAGCCGCTGACAAAGGGCTTTACTGAGGCGCTCAGGCGCATGAAGCTCCCGAAGGAGCAGATCGCTGCGGTAGGAGACCAGATCTTTACGGACGTTCTGGGAGCAAATCTCTTTGGCATAAAAATGCTCTATGTGGTGCCTATCGAGCATGAGAAAACTGCATTTTTCAAGCTGAAAAGATTCCTCGAAAAGCCGTTTATCCCAAAAAAATATTTTTAGGAGATGTAGCTATGATTAAAAAAATACTTGTTATTCACGGACCAAATCTCAATCTGCTTGGCGAAAGAGAACCGGGAATTTACGGAAATACAGGCATTGATGTGCTTAATCAGAATATAATCGACCGTGCAAAGGAACAGGGACTGCAGTGTGAGATATTCCAGTCCAACCACGAGGGAGCTATTATTGACAAGCTGCACAGCGCCCGTCTCAGCTTTGACGGAGTTATCATCAATGCCGGTGCTTACACCCATTACAGCTATGCAATACGTGACGCCATTGCTGCTATAAAAATCCCGGTGATAGAAGTCCATATAAGCAATGTTTTTGCAAGAGATGATTTCCGCTCAAATTCAGTAATTGCTCCGGTCTGCAAAGGCTCAATAAGCGGCTTTGGTTTCGGCAGCTATTACCTTGCTGTTCAGGCTCTTTCGGAGCTTTAAGAGGTGACGGCTTTGAACAGATTTGACAGACTTTTTGAACGGCTGCCGGAGAATATCGACTGTGTTCTTATCACATCGGACGTAAACAGACGATATTTTACAGGAATGAAGTCCTCTGCCGGAACAGTTGTGGCATTCCGTGACAAGGCGTACCTTATCATCGATTTCAGATATATCGAAAAGGCACGCAGAATCGTGAAAACAGCTGAGGTGATTGAGGAGAAGAAGCTTTTTTCGCAGATAAGTCAGCTTGTTAAGAAACACGGAGCAAGGAATATGGCAATCGAGTCAATGACCATGACTGTCAGCAGGCTTTTTGCCTGTCAGAAGGCTTTTCCGGACATTGAGATAATCAGCAGCGATATGCTGAGCAATGAGATATCTGCTCTGCGAAGCGTCAAGGACGAGGACGAGCTTTCCTGTATCAGAAAGGCTCAGGAAATTGCGGAGGCTGCCTTTGAACATATTCTCGGCTTTATTAAACCGGGAGTTACTGAGCGTGAAATTGCTCTGGAGCTTGACCATGAAATGTTCCTCAGAGGTGCGGAGGCTCTTTCCTTTGACACTATTGCTCTTTCGGGAGTGAATACCTCAATGCCCCATGGAGTTCCCTCCGATAAAAAGGTGGAAAACGGAGAATTTGTGCTTATGGACTTCGGAGCTGTATGGAACGGCTATCACAGCGACATGACAAGGACTGTCTGCGTCGGAGAACCGACTGACGAAATGACAAAGGTCTACAATATCGTCCTTGAAGCACAGCTTGCCTGCCTTGAAAAGGTACACGGCGGCATGAGCGGTTCGGAGCTTGACAATATCGCACGCAAAATTATCGATGATGCCGGCTATGGCAAATGCTTCGGTCATTCACTCGGTCACGGCGTGGGCATGGAGATACATGAGAAGCCCAACGCTTCTCCCAGGAATAAGGATATTCTCCTGCCGGGAGCTGTTGTAACTATAGAACCGGGAATCTATATTGAGGGGAAATTCGGAGTCCGTATAGAAGATTTTGTCATTTTGACTGAAAATGGCAGCATTAATCTGACAAAATGTGCAAAAAATATAATATCTTTGAAGTAATATTGCTTTAGGTATTGCAAAAATTACAGAAATGTAGTAAAATAGAAGTATATAATAATAGAGCGTGTTCACCTAAAAAGATTTGCTCTAATTGATTTTTACGGAGGTATTTATAATGATTTCAGCAGGCGATTTCAGAAACGGCGTCACTTTTGAACTGGACGGCAACGTAGTACAGGTTGTGGAGTTCCAGCACGTTAAACCCGGAAAGGGCGCTGCTTTTGTCAGAACTAAGTTTAAAAACGTTATCACCGGTGCTGTTGTAGAGCAGTCCTTTAACCCTACTGCTAAATTCCCTACAGCTTACGTTGAAAGAAAGGATATGCAGTACAGCTATACTGACGGCGACCTTTACTACTTTATGGACCTTGAAACCTATGAGCAGCTGCCAATCAATTCTTCTGTTCTCGGCGACAACTTCAAGTTCGTTAAGGAAGAAATGGTATGTAAGGTTCTTTCATATAAGGGCAGCGTTTTCGGCGTTGAGCCGCCTAACTTCGTTGACCTTGAGGTTACTGAGACTGATCCCGGATTCAAGGGCGATACAGCAACTAACGCTACAAAGCCGGCTACTCTTGAAACCGGTGCAGAGGTTAAGGTTCCGCTGTTTATCAATCAGGGAGACAAGATTAGAATCGACACAAGAACAGGCGAATACATGGAAAGAGCATAAGAAACTGCTTTTACAGGCAACCGTGCAGAAACTTCCGGTGTTATTCGGCTTGTTTTTAAAGACTGCATTGTCCTGTGGAATGTTCAGTTTCTGCTGAATGCAGATATGCATACTAATTTTGAAAGGGGGAGCTGTTTATGAAGCTTACCGAAAAAATGTCATACCTTCAGGGACTTATTCAGGGACTTGATATCGACAGTACATCAAAAGAGGGCAAGGCTCTTCTTGCTATGACTGATGTAATGAATGAAATGGTTGTTTATATCGAGGATCTCCAGTCACAGGTGGACGAGCTTACTGAGCTTTGCGATATTCTTGATGAGGATCTGGGCGCAGTTGAAGAGGACCTCTATAATGAGGACGACTGTGACTGTGATGACTGCGACTGCGATGATGACTGCTGCTGTGATGATGACGATTTTGATTTCAGTGACGATGACGAGCTTTACGAGGTAACCTGCCCGACCTGCGGCGATACAATTCTCCTTGACGAGAGCATAATCGATGAAGGTTCAATGAATTGTCCCAACTGTGACGAGCTTCTTGAGTTTGACTACAATGAGCTTACAATTGAGGATTTTGAAAATGAGGCAGAGGAATCTTCGGAAGAGGAGTAATCTGAATTAAAAATTTTGTCGGGATATCTTTTTAAGGTATCCCGATTTTTTTTGAAAAATTTCTGTAACGAAATTCGTTTATCGCAGTCTTATAGATACAGGAGGTGAAAATGTGAAACAGGTTGAAGAGCTCTACAACAGGTATTTCCATGATGTGTATTTATATTTAAAATCCCTGACAAAAAGTGATGATATAGCAGAAGAAATCACTCAGGAAACATTTTTCAAGGCTGTTAAGTCGATAAACAGCTTTAAGGGAGACTGCGATACAAGAGTGTGGCTTTGTCAGATAGCAAAAAATACATTTTTTACCCATAAAAAATACAGCAGCCGGTTTGCAGGTGAAGAAGTTCCGCAGGAGCTGCCTGACCGCAGTGTTTCCATTGAGGACAGACTGGAGGATAATCAGCAGACAATGGCTATTCATCGTATATTGCATGAGATGGGAGAGCCTTACAAAGAGGTTTTCTCACTAAGAGTATTCGGTGAGTTGTCATTCCGTCAGATAGGTGATATCTTTGGAAAAACCGAAAGCTGGGCACGGGTTACCTTTCATAGGGCAAAGCTGAAAATTATTGATGAATTGGAGGAACAGAAATGAGTAAGAATAATTGCGGACTTATAAAGGATATACTCCCTCTGTATGCCGATGAGGTTTGCAGCGAGGAAAGCAGAAAAGCTGTTGCGGAACATATCTCTGAATGTCCTGAATGCCGCAGAGAGCTTGAAAAAATGGGCAGAAGCATAGCAATAGGTGCTGATAAGGATATTAAGGTCATAAAACGTATAAGGCGGCGAATATGGATTGAACGCATTACAATTATCTCCGTATGTGTGGTAATTATATTATCAGTGACCTTTGCGCTGAAAGCTTTTATGAGTTCATGCTGCGCAATGGACTATGAGAAATATGCCCTTGCTGATAATATCCGTATTGAAGCTGAGGAGAACGGAGATATATGGCTTGTTAAAAAAGGATGCGCCGCAGAATCAGCGTATGCTTATCCGACTTTGCGTGATGAAAACGGTCATTATATGGGATACAATGATTCTGAATTTGACAAAAATGCTGTTGTTGCCTATGGATTTACATTGAATCACCGCAGAATTCTGGAAATGGGAAAGTTTGAAATATCGTCATCTGAGGAAAAAACTTTTCTGTTCAACAGCAATGAAAAAGAAAATATTAAAGAGATTTTCTATTATGATGCGGAAAACAACAAGGAATATATTTTATGGGAGAGGTATTAAAATGAATGAGAAAAAATTTGATGTTGTATCGATAATTATTTCAGCTGTGGCAATGTTACTTTCTTTATTCTGCTTCAGTGTTGAGTCTATTGCTGCGGCAGTAGTTTCCCTTGTATTAAGCAGACGCAGAAAAGAAAAATACCGCACAGGGATTGCTGTTGTTTTTTCAGTTATTGCTATTATAGGTTCCATAGCATTTCTTGCATTTATGTTTTATTTAAGCCTTAAAACCGGACACAGCGCTTCAGATTATTGGCTGATTCAACTCTTTTTCGGAAAAATGAATAAATAAAGCCAAAGCGTTCATAATATTCATGCAGAAGAAAAAATATAAAGGCTTCTGCCGGTGTGTGTACTTAATGCTGTTCGGGATTCCGCACTCCTGAGGAGCTGTACAGTGCCGGAGTGCGGAGAAAGGTGTATTATTATGAGCAATCAGAATAATAACAACAATCAGAACCAACAGAACAACCAAAATCAGCAGAACAGCCGCAATCAGCAGAACAACCAGAACCAGCAGAATCAGAACAGAAATCAG
>JAEDLA010000121.1 GCA_016295545.1 Oscillospiraceae bacterium
CAAAGCAGTAAATCAAGCGCAGCGATGATTTACGGACACTTCAGCATTACTTCCCCTCGGCTTGACCGACAAAAGTTTTATCAATATTTTATAGCTGGAGTAAGAAACTATAAAGAACATATGTTTTTACAAGCGGTGCAAAATAAATGAAATATATGTTCGGCACTTGACTTTTCTGAACATTTGTTTTATAATAGAAAATGCAAGGTAAGAACAAATGTTTGAACCGTGAAATGGAGGTGTATATAAAATTAAAAGATTCAGAAAAAACAGTGCTTTCAAGGACTGCTGCGGACAAGGCAGTCAGACAGAAAAGACAGGGAGGGGGGATGCAGCTTGTCAAGACGATTAACATATTCCGACTCTTTTTCAGGTGAAGCCGACCGTGAAATACGTGCAATACTTAAAGAGGACAGCGATGATTCAGAGGAACTGACAGGAAAGCTGAAAAGAACCATGTTAAAAGTAATAAAAAATGAACTTACACCAAGACAAAAGGAAATAATTATGCTATACTATTTTAAGGATATGGATATTGTGCATATTGCCGGACTTCTTGAAATAACACCGCAGGCTGTTTCCTCAGCAATGAAAAGGGCAAGGCTGAAAATCTACCGGTATCTGCAGTATTACATCAATTAGGAGGAATCATGAATACACCAATTTACGATTTTATAAGAAATTATGCCGCTTCGGATATTCTTCGCTGTCATATGCCCGGTCATAAGGGGAGAATTATTGCTCCTGAGATAGACACTGCGCCGGATATTACCGAAATTTCCGGTGCGGACAGCCTTTTTGAAGCTGACGGAATTATTGCTGAAAGCGAAAGGAATATGTCTCAGCTTTACGGTACTGCGGAGACAGCTTACTCTGCCGGAGGCTCAACACTGTGTATTCAGGCTATGCTTGCACTTATGAAGCAGGAAAACCGCAGAATTTTTGCAGTGCGCAATGTTCACCGTGCCTTTCTCAACGCTGCGGCACTGCTTGACCTTGATGTGGAATGGCTTGTCCCTCATTATGACGGAGGAATTCTTTCCGGAAAAATCATTGCAGAGGACGTTGAAAAAGAACTGAAAAGCTGTAATACTCCGGCGTGTCTGTACGTTACCTCACCGGATTATACGGGAAGAACAGCTGATATAAAGGCTCTTGCGGAAATATGTCACCGCTGCGGTGCGAAGCTTCTTGTTGACAATGCTCACGGCGCACATCTTGCGTTTCTCGGAGAAAATATTCACCCTATATTTCTCGGAGCTGACCTTTGCTGTGATTCTGCCCATAAAATGCTGCCTGCCCTTACCGGAGGAGCAATGCTTCACTGCGGCTCTGAGGAATACTGCGGCAGACTGAAACAGGCAATGAGCCTTTTTGCATCAACAAGTCCGTCGTATCTTATTATGGCGTCTCTTGACCTCTGTAACAGGTACATTGCGGAAAAAATCAGAAAAGATACGGCTGAGAATGAACAGCTTCTGAAAGAACTGCGAAGATGTCTTTCCGGCACTTTTTCCTTTGCAGACGGAGAGCCTTTCCACATTACCATTAAGGCTGCGGAAAGCGGATTCTGCGGCACTGACCTTTCAGACAAGCTTCGTGAAAATGGCGTGGAATGCGAATATGCCGACAATGAGCTTGTTATACTCCTGATGTCGCCCCTTTGCCGAAGCGCAGACTATGAACGGCTGGGTTCAGCTCTTGAAAAGGCGGTTGCTCAGTGTGAGAAGCTGAGTTATTCTCCGTTAGAATTTTATCTTCCCAAGCCGAAAAAAGCAATGAGTATCCGTCAGGCGGTATTTGCTCCCTCTGAGAATATCCCTGTGGAAAAGGCTGAGGGAAGAATATGCGGAGTTGTAAAAGTACACTGCCCTCCGGCAATTCCCATTGCTGTAAGCGGAGAGATAATCACAGACGAATATATAAATATTTTCAAAAGGTATGGCATTTCTGATGTGAATGTGGTAAAATAGAATTACACATCAGGTTACCCGACTAATTATATTGTAACAGGAGAAATATATGAAGCTGATATTTGCAATAGTAAACGGTGATGACAGCCAGACCGTGTCAAAAGCACTTACAAAAAACGGATTTTATGCCACGAAGCTTGCTTCAACAGGCGGATTTCTCAGTGCCGGCAATACTACCTTTCTGATATGCACTGATAATGAACGTGTTGACGATGCAATACGTATAATATCTTCAAAAAGCCGCAGGCGAACTGAGCACGTCCGCAGTTTTGTCGCAGGTCTTTCTCCCGAATTTTCCGACTCTATTCCTGTAGAGGTGCCGGTGGGCGGAGCAACGATTTTTGTTACGGACGTAGAACGGTTTGAAAAGGTCTGATATGAAAAAAATTTACGGAAACGAGTATCTCCTGAAAACTCTTGAATCAATGTGCTGCAACGGCAGAGCAGCTCATACAGTGCTTTTTTACGGTGAAAAGGGACTGGGAAAAAAGCTCCTTGCAAAGTATTACTGCACTCTGCTGCTTTGCGAAAATCCTGAGAACGGCAAGCCCTGCGGAAGATGTAATTCCTGCAAAAATGCAGACAAGGGCTTCCATCCGGATATTGTTTATGCTGAGGCAAGCGGAAAATTAGGCGGATATTCCGTCGATACAGCAAGAGCAATATGCAGTGACGCTTTTGTCAGACCAAATAACAGCAGCGGCAGGAAAATCTATATCTTCACTGACTGCCACAACATGGATCCGAGAACTCAGAATACACTGCTTAAAATTATTGAAGAACCGCCGGAATATGCATACTTCATTTTCACAACGGAGTCAAAGTCCGACTTTCTGCCCACTATTATTTCAAGATGCGCCTGCTTTGCCCTTTCGCCCTGTACTTCTGAACAGTCCGCAGCTGCCCTGTCAGAGGAAAATTATTCCGAAGCTGAAATAAAGTCTGCTGTTGACTGCTTTCACGGAAATATCGGAATGTGCCTGAAATATCTTTCCGATGAAAATCTGAAGCATATTGTGGATTTGACAAAAAGCGCTGCTGATAGTATAATAAGGAGAGATGAGTATTTGCTGAATGTCACCCTTTTCAGTCTTGGTAAGGACAGAAATTCTGTAAGAAGCGCACTTTCAATGCTGGACTGGCTTATACGTGACGCAGCCGTACTCAGCATTGACCCTGCCGCTGATACCGCCGGCTGCTGGCGTGACGGAGCTGTTCAGCTTTCACGTATGCTGATGCCCTCTCAGGCAGCGGCAATTCACCGGTGTATCGAAAAGGCATGGCATACCGTTGAATGCAATGTAAATATACCGCTGACGCTTTCGGCGATGTGCGGAGAAATTATTGGAAATATCTGACCAGATTGGAGCTATAATGAAAGAGATCGTAGGAATCCGCTTTAAAAGCGTAGGAAAAATATATTACTTCTCGCCCGGCAATATAAAGGCTGAGACAGGCGACAGAGCTATCGTTGAGACAGTCAGAGGAGTTGAGTGCGGCGAGGTAGTTATCGCCAACCGAAAAATCGATGATAATGATATTACTGTACCTCTGAAGCCTATTATCAGGCTTGCAAATGAAGCTGACCTGAAAATAGTGGAAAAAAACAAGGCAAAGGAAAAGGAGGCATTTCAGATATGCCTCGAAAAAATCAGCAAGAGAAAGCTGAAAATGAACCTTGTTGACGTTGAATGTACCTTTGACAACAATAAACTGCTGTTTTACTTTACAGCAGAAAAGCGTGTTGACTTCCGTGAACTTGTCAAGGATCTTGCTGCCGTTTTCAGAACGAGAATAGAGCTGAGACAGATTGGCGTGAGAGACGAGGCAAAAATTCTCGGCGGACTTGGAATCTGCGGACGTGAATTCTGCTGCAAGGGTTACATGGGTGAGTTTCAGCCTGTATCTATAAAAATGGCTAAGGAACAGGGACTTTCCCTTAATCCTACAAAAATCTCCGGTACCTGCGGCAGACTTATGTGCTGCCTGAAAAATGAGCAGAATGCTTATGAGGAGCTGCTGAAAATTACTCCTAAGGTAGGCGCAATTGTAGTAACTCCCGACGGCGAAAAGGGTAAGGTTGAGGACGTAAACCTGATTACAGGAAAGCTTCGTGTCAAGACCGAAAAGTCGGAAGTGCCCGTAACTCTGGACAGAAGCGAAGTTAAGCTGCTCCGTGACGCTGAAATAAAGGTTAACCGTGACGAGCTTAAAGCCCTGAAAGGACTTGAGGATAAATAATGCAGAAAATCAACTATGGTCTGCTGCTTGATGAGAAGTTGGCGGAGCTGAAAAAAACGGGAGAAAAGCCCTCTTTGCTGCTTCATGCCTGCTGTGCTCCCTGCAGCAGCTATGTTCTGGAATATCTCCGTGACCGCTTTGATATAATACTGTATTTTTTCAATCCCAATATTGCTCCGGAGGAGGAGTACAATTACCGGAAAAGTGAACTTAAACGTCTTGTTGAGGAGACTTCCGCTCCGGTAAGGATAATAGACGCTGACTATGATCCCAAGCCCTTTTATGAGCTTTCAGAGGGACTTGAAAATCTGCCTGAGCGTGGGGAAAGATGTCAGAAATGCATTCGATGCCGCCTTGAGGCTGCCGGAAAAATGGCTGCAGAGATTAATGCGGACTACTTTACCACTACCCTTACTATAAGTCCCCACAAGGACTGCTCATTCATTAATCAGTGCGGAGGAGAGATTGCTGAAAAGTGCGGTGTGAAGTACCTTTTCTCCGACTTCAAGAAGCATGGCGGATATCAGCGGTCAATTGAGCTTTCACGTATTTACAGTCTTTACAGGCAGAATTACTGCGGCTGTGTTTTCAGCCGTAAATCGTGAGACCTAATTTAATTTACGGAGGATTGATAATATGAGGTGCCCGGAATGTGGAAAAGAGTGCCCCAAAGGTATTATTGAGGTAAGTGACGGCAGTATTACGCAATTAAACACCAAAGTGATATGGTATCCGAAAGAACAAAAGGGTAAAATGATAAGAAACGGAGTTGTTAACCTTTCACTTTACGGAGAGGGATATTATTGCGATGAGTGTATGAAAGTATTTGCATCATTTCAAGAAAGATAATAGAGAAAACATTGACTTCTTTTGTCAGTGAGAGGAAAACGTATGGCAAATATTATAACAAGCTGTAGGATTTTGTGCAGTGCAGTAATATTATTAATCGTGGGTTTCCAAAGGGTTTATTAACCCTTTGGCGGAGTCCAGAGGCAGAGCCTCTGGTGGGGAGTGGGGCAACGCCCCGCAAAAAAGCCGTCAGGCGCTCCGCAAAGGGTGAATTAAAAAACAGTCCGGTGGACTGTTTT
>JAEDLA010000122.1 GCA_016295545.1 Oscillospiraceae bacterium
GCAGGAATTTCAGGAGATAAGCGGAACAGTGGCTTCCCTCCGGCTTGACTGCATTGTCAGCACTGCCGCTAAAATAAGCCGTGAAAAGGCAGCTGTACTTATCCGTTCGGACAAGGTTTCCCTTAACCACTTCCCTGCTGCCTCAGTTTCACGGGAGGTTTCTGAGGGGGATATTATCTCTGTAAGGGGCTGCGGAAGATTTATTCTTGACAAAATTAACGGTACAACTAAAAAAGGACGCATACACATCAGTCTGCGTAAATATAAATAAGAGGTGAAAGTCAAATGATTACTTCAAAGGATGTCAGAAACAAAAGATTTGAAAAGGCTGCTTTCGGCTACAAGCAGGAGGAAATTGACGAATTTTTCGCTCAGCTTGAAGCAGAGCTTGACGAAATGGAGCGTGAGCGTGCAGAAAGCAACAACAAAATTATGGTTCTCGCCGACAAGGTTCGTGAATATATGAGAGACGAGGATGCACTCAAGGACGCTCTGCTGGGCGCTCAGAAGCAGGGACATCAGGTCATCTCCGAAGCCCGTGAAAAAGCTGACGCTATTATCGCAGAAGCTCAGGCTAAGGCTGCTGAACTTGAGGACGAGGCTGTTCGTCAGCACGCTGAGGCTATGGAGCGCAACAGAGCTGAAATTGCTAAGGAAAAGGAAGCTCTTATTACTGCTCAGCAGCAGGTTGCTGACTTCAAAAAGAGCCTTTTCGATATGTATAAAAGTCATCTGGAGCTTATCTCCTCTATGCCCGAAACCTTTGAGGAAACTGAGGAAGAAACTGAAACTGCTGAGGAAATCGCAGCTTCTGTTGCTCCCGATAATGACGGCTCAGATTCAGCAAGAGCTATCAAGGGCGCTTATGAATCACGCTTCGGCGAGGCTGACAATAAATAAATACTTCCCTATCCGGACTGACCGGAGTTATATATCAATCCGCAATGGCTGAAACTGCCTGTTCGGAAAATACGGCGAAAGGAGGACTTTTTCATAGCCTTATCTATGAAAAGTCATACTATTTATGGCACAGGATTACAATAACACTTTAAATTTACCAAAAACTGATTTTCCCATGAGGGGCAATCTCCCTAAAAGAGAGCCTGAAATGCTCGAAAAATGGGAAAAAGAGAGACTCTATTATAAAATGATCGAGAACAACAAGGGCAAGCCCTCATATATTCTCCATGACGGACCTCCCTATGCCAACGGTGAAATTCACCTTGGTACTGCCCTTAACAAAACTCTCAAGGACTTTATAATCAAGTATAAAAACATGAGCGGATTCTGTGCTCCGTATGTTCCGGGCTGGGATACGCACGGACTTCCCATTGAGCTTAAAGCTATGAAGGCTATCGGCGTTGAAAACGGCGCTATTCCGCCTGTTGAGCTGAGAAAACACTGCCGTGACTTCGCTATGACTCACGTTCAGAATCAGATGAAGCAGTTCAAGAGACTTGGTACTCTTGGTGACTACGATGATCCCTACCTCACCCTCAGACACGACTATGAGGCTCGTCAGGTGGAAGTATTCGGAGAAATGGCTAAAAAAGGCTATATGTACAAGGGATTAAAGCCCGTTTACTGGTGTCCTGACTGCAATACTGCTCTTGCAGAGGCTGAAATCGAATACTCAAACGATCCATGTCACTCTATTTATGTCAAGTTCAACGTAACCGATGACAAGGGTATCTTCACCGGAATGGGACTTGACCTGTCCAGAATTTTCTTCGTTATCTGGACAACTACTACATGGACTATTCCCGGTAACCTTGCTGTATGTCTTGGTCCGGAATACAATTATACTCTTGTTAAGGCTAACGGCGAATACTATGTTATGGCTGAGGAGCTTGTCAAGACTACTATGGAAAATGCCGGAATCACCGATTATTCCACAGAGGGCTGCTTTACAGGTGCTGAGCTTGAGGGAATGAAGACAAAGCACCCCCTGTATGACAGACTTTCACCTATTATTGTCGGCGACCATGTTACTCTTGAAAGCGGTACAGGCTGCGTTCATACAGCTCCCGGATACGGTGTTGAGGACTTTGAGGTCTGCAAGAATTATGACGACATCGGCATTATCGTCTGCGTTGACGCAAAGGGCAGACAGACTGCTGAAGCCGGCGAATTTGAGGGAATGGACACCGACACCGCAAACAAGGCTATTGCCAAAAAGCTTGAAGAAACTGGCGCTCTCCTTGCTATTCAGAAAATCGTCCACCAGTATCCTCACTGCTGGAGATGCAGCAGTCCGATTATTTACCGTGCAACAGAACAGTGGTTCTGTTCTGTAAACGGCTTCAAGGACGAAGCAATCAAGGCTATCGAAAATGTCAGGTGGATTCCTGAATGGGGCGAGGACAGAATCAAGGGAATGGTTCGTGACAGAAGCGACTGGTGTATCTCCCGTCAGAGAACATGGGGCGTTCCTATTCCTATCGTTTACTGCAAGGACTGCGGCAAGCCAATCGTTAATGACGATACTATCAAAGCTATTGCTGACCTTTTCCGTGCTGAGGGCGCTGACGCATGGTGGACCAAGGAAGTTTCTGAATTTATCCCTGAAAGCGTTAAATGCGAATGCGGCTGCGGAGAATTTGTCAAGGAATATGACATCATGGACGTATGGTTCGACAGCGGCGTTTCACACTCTGCTGTTATGGAGCAGTACGACTGTCTCAGCTGGCCTGCTGACCTCTATCTTGAGGGTGCTGACCAGTACAGAGGCTGGTTCCAGTCATCACTTCTCACATCTGTTGTATATAAGGGCAGTGCTCCCTATAAGGCTGTCTGCACACACGGCTGGGTAGTTGACGGAGAGGGCAAAACAATGCACAAATCTCTCGGTAACGGAATCGCTCCCAGCGAAATAACAGATACTTACGGTGCTGATATTCTCCGTCTCTGGGTAGCTTCTTCAGACTACCATTCAGATATCAGAATTTCTCAGCCTATCCTTAAACAGCTTTCCGAAGCCTATAAGAAAATCAGAAATACCGCAAGATTTATACTCGGAAATCTTGGCAACGGTGACGGCTTTGATCCTGATAAAGACTCAGTTTCCGACGACCAGCTCACTGAGCTTGACAAGTGGGCATTAATGAGACTGGACGCTCTTATCGACAAGGTAAACGAGGGATACAATTCCTTTGATTTCCATGTTGCATTCCACTCTATTCATAATTTCTGCGTGATCGATATGTCCAACTTCTACCTTGATATCATCAAGGACAGACTTTACTGCGAAAAGGAAAAATCTGTCAAGAGACGTGCTGCTCAGACAGTTATGTACCGTATCCTCAGCGCTGTTTCAAGGCTTGCTGCTCCTATTATTTCCTTTACTGCTGAGGAAATCTGGCAGTTTATGCCTCACAGCTCCAGTGACAATACAGAAAGCATTTTCCTTAATCAGATGCCTGAAAAGTCCGGAATTGAGTTTACCAGCGAATTTGTTGAAAAGTGGGCACTTATTACCGATATCCGTGAGGGCGCAAACAAGCTCCTTGAAGAAAAGCGCAACGAAAAGCTTATCGGTAAATCACTTGAAGCAAAGGTTATTATCAGCTGTGACGGTGAGCTTTACGAAAAATGCTCCGCACTGGCTGACTGCTTAGCTGAAATTCTTATCGTTTCTGAGGTTTCAGTTATTAAGGCTGAGAGTGATATGAGCTTTGATGCCGTTAAGGCTGAGGGCGAAAAGTGCGAAAGATGCTGGTGCCACTCCACAACAGTCGGCAGCAGCAGCACTCACCCCACTCTTTGTTCAAGATGTGCTTCAGTAGTTGAGTAAAATTATTTTCACTGCCTGCTGTTCCTGCAGCAGGCAGTAATCCGTATAAACAGAGAGGATTATCTGACTGTGACGATTTTACTAATTGCAGTCATTGCAGCTCTTATCGGAGCAGACCAGCTTGTAAAATACTGGGCTGTGACCTCGCTCCAGCCAAAGGGCAGCATTGACTTCATTCACTTCGGCAGCTTTAGAATTATTGACCTGACCTACCTTGAAAACGACGGAGCCTTGTTCGGCAGTATGTCCGGACAGCGCTGGTTTCTTATCGGTTTTACAGCTATTGTGATAATAGCCGGAATCATTGTATTTATTAAGACGCTGAAACGTTCAAAGGTGCTTTCCACTGCCCTTGCCCTCTTTATTGCAGGAGGTATCGGTAATCTTATTGACCGTATCAGGCTTGGATATGTTATCGATATGTTTGAGATAAAGCTTTTCAGGTTTGCCATTTTTAACGTTGCTGATATCTGTGTGGTTTTCGCTGTTGCTCTCCTTTTCATCTATATCATCTTCATTGATTCAAAGACGGAGAAAAAATCCGGTTCGTCAGCTGAAAAGGAGGCGAAAAATGAGTGAGTCCCTTATCCTTGAAGTTCCGGAGGAAGCGGCAGGAGTTCGTATAGACAAGTTTCTGAACGAAAATCTCCCTGACATTACCCGTTCCGCTGTTCAAAAGCTTATAACCGGCGGAAATGTGCTTGTAGGCGGAGCTGCTGTCCCGAAAAGCTTCAAACTCCGGCAGAACGACAGTATTAAGATATATCTCAGTGATCCGCAGCCTCTTGACGCTGTTCCTGAAAATATCCCCCTTGATATTGTGTACGAGGACAATGATCTGCTTATAGTTAACAAGCCTCAGGGAATGGTAGTTCACCCGGCACACGGGAATTATACAGGCACTCTTGTCAATGCGCTGCTCTATCACTGCGGAGACAGTCTCTCAGGAATAAACGGCGTAATACGTCCCGGAATAGTACACCGTATTGACAAAAATACAAGCGGACTTCTCATAGTTGCAAAAAATGATTCTGCGCACATAAAGCTTTCAGAGCAGATAAGGGAACACAGTTTTACAAGAGAATATGAAGCTGTGGCTGTTGGTTTCTTTAAGGAAACAGCGGGAACCGTCAATGCCCCTATCGGCCGTCATCATACTGATCGAAAAAAAATGTGCGTTACTCAGGAAAATTCCAAAAATGCTGTTACACATTACAAGGTCATCAGACAGTACGGCGGCTTTGCCCATGTTCGTCTGAGACTGGAAACTGGCAGAACTCATCAGATAAGAGTCCATCTTGCCTATATCGGTCACCCTGTTCTGGGAGACAGCGTTTACGGCAAACCATATAAAGGTCTTGTTGGACAGTGCCTTCACGCACGTAAAATCGGCTTTATTCACCCCTCCACCGGTGAGTATATGGAGTTTACCAGTAATCTTCCGCCGTATTTTA
>JAEDLA010000123.1 GCA_016295545.1 Oscillospiraceae bacterium
AAATGCCGTTGTTATGTTATATAAGTAAGAACCTGTTTTCACAAGCATATTTGCACGGACTTCGTACAGATTTTAAAATTCAATTTTTCCGTATAAGCCGCCTTCGATATTATCCTCCGGCTTAGGCTTTTTGTAGTCCTTTTCAAAGCTTGTTGAGAGGTCAATTGCTCTTGGCTCAAAAGGCTCACGGTTTCTTGAATGATGATTTCTTCCGCCGTTATTAGGTCTGCGGCTGTCATTATGACGCTTTCCGCCGCCACGTTTCGGATTATTGGAAGAGATAATAATTTTTCTGTAAGGCTCTTCACCTACTGAACGTGAGGAAACACCCTCAATCTCGGAAATAGCAGAATGAATAACACGTCTTTCGTAGGGATTCATTGGCTCAAGGGGCTGGGATCTGCCTGTACGGAGAACGCTCTTAGCAACCTTAGCAGCAAGCTGCTCAAGAGTTTCCTTTCTCTTGCTGCGATAGCCAAAGCAGTCAATAGTAATGCGGAAATAATCCTTATCGCCCTTATTAGCAATAATTGAGCAGAGGTACTGGAGAGAGTCGAGTGTTTCACCACGCCTGCCTATAATAGTACCATTATTGTCGCTTTCGATGTTGATGATAGCACCTGTTTCATTCTGATAAACTTTAAATTCAGCAGTAACATCCATAGCTCTGAGAATGCTTGTAATATAGTCCTGAGCAATCTTTACCTTTGGATGAACAAGGGACTGGTCCTCAATAAGTGTAAAGTTTTCAATAGAGTATTCGTCAGAATCATCGGTTTTATCGTCATTTTCAGCAGATTCAGGCTCAGCTGCTTTCTCAGAAACAGCTGTTTCATCAGCTTTGATCGGTTCAGGCTCAGCAGATACAGTCACAGCTGATTCTTCAGCTTTAACAGACTCAGCCGGCTTTACTGTTTCAGCAGCTACCGGTTCAGCAGCTTTTGCAGGCTCAGATTTAACAGGAGCCTCTGCCTTTACAGGCTCAGCCTTATCCTCAAAAACAGCCTTGACTTTTGCGTCAGATTTACCTAAACCGAGAAAACCTTTTTTACCCTCATCGATTATTTCAAACTTGATTTCGCTGATTTTTTTTCCGAATTTTTTAGCGGCAAGTTCCTTAGCCTCTTCAACGGTTTTTGCTGTAAAAATTTCAGTCATTTTAATACCTCCCTGAGATTATTACTCATCAATTTTATCGTCATACTCGTCACCGTATTTTTCAGCCATACGTTTTCTACCCTCATTAATGCGGTCACGGTTGTACTTATTCATTTCAGAACGGGAAATCTTGTTTCCCTCTCCGTTAATTCTTGACTGCTCAGCTTCAAGAGCCTGCTGCTGTTCAAGCATTTTCTGCATAAATGTTTTTCTTTCGGGGTGTTTATCGGCTTTTTTCTTAGCCTTAACCTTTTCCTTTTCGTTTATCACAGCTGTTCTTTCGGGAGTAAAATAGTGATTAAGAGCAATAGTGATAAGTAAAGTGAATACAGAAGAGCAGATCCAGTAAAAACCAACACCGGCAGGAACCTGATAAGCGAACCATATAGACATTAAGGGCATAGTATACATCATAATGTTCATGCAGCCCATGTTCGGCATCTGCTGTCTTGTTTTCTTCTGATACATCTGTACATATATTGTATGAATAAGCTGAGCAGCACCTGCTAAAATAGGGATAAGGAAAAGGAAAAAGCTTTCCTTGTTCCATATTTCAGGTGATACATCAGGAGTTTTACCAAGATTTACGCCGAAAAAAGTAAAATTCTCACTGAATTCTGAAACGAGTTCTCTGAAATTTTCTCCAAGCTCATTAAACTTATCAGGAGCCTTAGTAAGCTGCTCCACAGCCATAAGCTCATTTCTCAGGTCATTGTTGCGAATCTCCTTGCCGCCTGCGGCAACAGAGAGCTTTGAAGCAATTTCAATAGCAGAATTTCTTATTTCCTTTGAGAAGTGGAAAATATGTGTAAGAGGCTTATATACAACGTCTATCACTCCGAAAAGCAGTAACATCTGAATAAAGGAAGGCAGACATGAACCCATAGGGTTAATACCCTCCTGCTGATACAGCTTCTGCTGTTCCTCGGATAATTTTTGGGGATTGTTCGCATAGCTCTTTCTTAATTTTTCAAGCTTTGGATTAAGAAGGAGCATACGTGCAGAATTTTTCTGCGTGTGGTAATTCACCGGAAAAAGCAGCAGCTTTGTAACAATAGTAAAAAGAATGATAGCCACGCCGTAATTTCCGACGAAGTCGTAGATCCAGCTCATCAGGTATCCGAAGGGAACGCCAATAATATCATAAAGATTATTCAATTTTAATACCTCTCAATTTTTATCAGAATCATCATTATCAAAGGAATCCGGAGAATCGTCCTTTGAAAAATAATTATATTTTTCGACTTTAAAAGTAAATTTATCCGGAACGAAGTCCACACCGCCCATAGACCAGGGGTTACAGCGGAGCAGCCTCCACACAGCAAGCAGAGAGCCTTTAAAAGCGCCGAATTTTCTCACAGCCTCAAGCGCATAGCTGCTGCAGGTAGGATAATACTTGCAGCAAGGCGGAAAGTGTGGAGAAATATGGCGTCTATAGAAATTAATCAGAGCAATAATAAAACTTTTCACTTTTTCTTTCCGGCATAAAATTTTTTATCAGAGGACAAACGGATAATTTCCTGAATACCTTTTCTGTTCATGTAATCGGAAAGAACCTGATATTTTATCTCGCAGACAGGTTTTCTAGCAACTATAACAATATCAATACCAACAGGAAGCGATATCTCAGCGTCTCTGTACATCTGACGGATAAGCCTTTTGGCTCTGTTGCGGCAGACAGCATTTCCCACCTTTTTTCCGGCAGTAATCCCGAGTCTGTTGTAGCTTTTCCCGTTAGGGCGCACATAAATGACCGTATATTTTGAAGCAGTAAAAGCGCCTTTTTTATATAGTGAAAGAAAATCTTTGTTATTATTCAGGATTTCAGTATAGAGCATAAAAACACACCATAGAGTAAGTTGATTAACGGAGAATACTCCCCGACGGACAATATCAGGCTTGCATCACCTGATATAAACGGCAGTCAGGTAAACAAAAAAGACCACAAAAATAGATTTTGTGGTCAGCCTCGTGTCAGTGAGTTAATCTTGCTCTGCCCTTGGCTCTTCTACGAGCTAAAACCTTTCTTCCATTGCTGGTAGCCATTCTCTTCATAAAGCCGTGCTCTTTTTTTCTGTGGAGCTTCTTGGGCTGATAAGTTCTCTTCATAATGAGTGACCTCCTCTCCTTGCAAATATATATAAGATTTGCATAATAAACAGTAACGAGCGAATAGACAGTCTACTCGCATTGCCTTATAAATTATAACGTATAAAAGAAAATCTGTCAAGCAGTTTAAGAAATTTTTTTCGGAGCGCAGGAAATTTTAGATAAATTATCCAATACTGAATTACCAAACATCATAAATTAGTGTATTTCAACAGACAGAAAGGCAATTCAAGGCAGTTTTACCTGATTTTTACGGATTATTCACGGCTGAGATAGTTTATTCAGGAAACAGAATCCGTTGTCAGGATTTATCAATCCGGAGTTGAAACTTTTCAACTTTTTTATCATTTGAAAATGTTGATAATGTGGAAAACTTTGTTTAAAACACAGGAATTTTCTCATTTCAACACCAATTTTCAGTCGCAGGGACCGGAAACCAAACAGCTTTTCAACATTACAGCGTTGATTCCACACAGTTTTCAACCGTGTGTTGAAAACTGTGTGGAAAAGCAATTCTATCAAACATACATTCTGATTTTTGCAGATTTAAGGCAATTCCACTCAATTAATTCAATACTTTTCCCCAATCTTTGTACGGTGTGAACGGCTAAAAAAGCTTGCAATCCATTTAAAATTATGCTATAATAGTTGTATATATATTATAGGAGAGTATCGTTTTTTGAATCCTCTTATTTTTTCTTCCCTTAATTTAATAATTCAGCAAAGATAATAAATTATTTCAATACACGGAGGTAAAATATGAACTCATTTGAGGAAGTTTTTGAAAATGTGAAAAATTACTGCCTTGAAAACAACAAAATCCCTGAAATAGGCGTGACAACCTGGATAAACGCCATGAAGCCCGTAGGTCTTAACGGGTCTGA
Source organism: Oscillospiraceae bacterium (assembly GCA_016295545.1). Lineage (GTDB taxonomy): Bacteria > Bacillota > Clostridia > Oscillospirales > Ruminococcaceae > Ruminococcus. Next base: position 4,152 of record JAEDLA010000123.1, read on the forward strand.
TGCTGTTTTTTCAGTACAGACAGAATTTCAGAAAAATATAGTTTTCAGCAATTTTGAATCCGCTCTCAGCGAAGCTTTTCTGAATGTTCTGGGCTTTAAAGTAAATCTTGTGATAAACGTTGAATCGGAGGAGCGTTCGGAAGTACACGTTCCCACCGATGACGAAATCGAAAAAAAGCACGCCGAGCTTGAACAGAGCTATAAATTCGCCAATTATGACTACACATTCGATACCTTTATCGAGGGCAGATCCAACGAATTTGCCCTTGCCTGCAGTAAATCAGTAGCAAAAAACTGCGGAGAGGGTGTAGTTTCCGGCTATAATCCGCTGTTTATCTATGGTCCCTCCGGAATGGGAAAAACCCACCTTATCACAGCTATTGCCAACGAGGTAAGAAAAAACCGTCCGGACTTCAACATCGTCTATATTACCAGTGAAACCTTTGGAAACGACCTTGTTACAGCTCTGAAAACAAAGCTTATCTCAGATTTCCATGAAAAATACCGCAATGCTGATATTCTTCTTATCGACGATATCCAGTTCTTTGCCGGCAAGGAAAGTATGCAGGAGGAATTTTTCCATACATTCTATAAGCTGCATCAGGAGGGAAAGCAGATAGTTATTACCTCTGACCGTCCTCCGAAAGAGCTTATCACCCTTGAAGAAAGACTCAGAACACGTTTTGAGGGAGGACTTATTGCAGATATTTCTGCTCCTGACTACGAAACAAGACTTGCCATAATCAACAGAAAATCTGAGCTTCTTGACCTGAAAATGCCCAGCGAGGTTGCTGAATTTATGGCAAACAGGCTGAAATCAAATATCCGTCAGCTGGAGGGAGCAGTGCTTAAACTCAAAGCACTGAATCACCTTGCAGGAAGTCCTATTTCTATTTCAATGGCTCAGAGCGTTATCAGGGACGTTCTTACTGATGACCAGCCAATACCGATAACTGTTGAAAAAATCATTTCCGAAGTATCAGCGGTTTACGGAGTATCTCCCGACGACCTGCGCTCAAACAAGAGAAGCGCCCAGATCTCCATAGCAAGAAAGGTTGCTATATATGTTGTAAGGGAGATAACCCAGATGCCC
>JAEDLA010000124.1 GCA_016295545.1 Oscillospiraceae bacterium
GTCGTGATTTGTCGTTTCTTGTTTCCTCTCGAAGCGACTATTATATTATAGCACTCACAAGCATTTTTGTCAACTAAAACATTGTCCTTGTTTTTGATTATTTTTTGTTTATTTTTAACAAGTAAGAATGCCAATCACACTCTTGATACGAACCAGTCATCCTGCAAAAAGCCTGCCGGAGCTCCCGACAGGCTTTAAACTATTCTTATTTTGCCATAAGCTTGACCATAACGGCTTTCTGCGCATGGAGTCTGTTTTCAGCCTCCTCAAAAATCTCAGCAGCATGATCTTCAAACACTTTGGTAGTGATCTCCTCCTCACGGTGGGCAGGCAGACAGTGAAGCACCATTGCATCAGGCTTTGCACAAGCCATGATTTCATCGTTAATCTGATAACCCTTAAAGGCAATTTTCCTCTTTTCAGCCTCGTCCTCCTGTCCCATTGAAGCCCATACATCAGTAATCAGCACATCTGCGTCCTTTGCAGCCTCTGCAGGGGATTCAGTCAAGGTAAAGCAGTCATATTTCTGAGCAAAGTCCATAACCTGCTTATCGGGCTTGTAATCAGCGGGACAAGCTGCGGAAACAGTCATTCCAACCTTTAACCCGCCTACGATAAGCGAGTTTGCCATATTGTTTCCGTCGCCGATAAAACACATTTTCAGTCCGTCAAAGCTGCCCTTCTGCTCACGAATAGTCATAAGGTCAGCAAGCACCTGACAGGGGTGACAGAAGTCGGTAAGACCATTGATTATCGGGATATTTCCGAATTCAGCAAGAGCCTCAACTTCTTCCTGTTCAAAGGTTCTTATCATAATTCCGTCAAGATAGCGTGAAAGAACCCTTGCTGTGTCCTGCACAGGCTCGCCTCTGCCTATCTGGAGGTCATTTGAGGAGAGAAACAGCGGATAACCGCCAAGCTGATACATACCTGTTTCAAAGGACACTCTTGTCCTTGTGGACGCTTTCTGGAAAATCATTCCCAGTGTTTTTCCTTTAAGAAGCGGGTGCGGAATATTATGTTTAAGCTCATATTTAAGCTGGTCAGCAAGATTCAGAATATCAATAATTTCTTCAGTGCTCAGGTCGAGCATTTTAAGCAGGTGTTTCATTAAAAATTATCCTTTCAATGCTTATTTATTTTTATTCATATCCCCAAAAGCCCTGTCAATAGCTATGGCAAACAGGGGGATATAGTCGTCAAATGCAACGTTATCAATGGCAATCTCGTACTGCAGTTCTCCGTTCAACGTCATAACCGTCTTAATCGAGCCTACTTCCTTGCCGTCCTTTATTAGCTTGAATTCTTTTCTGTCCTTGCTTTCAAGGGAGAATTTCATACCGCTACCCCCGCCCTCAATAGTCGGATCAAGGAACAGTGATTTGCAGGTAAGCGTCATAAAAACGTCATCATTCAGAATTATTCTGAACACAGGCTTTCTGTCGTTTCCGCCCTGTACAAGGGTATACAGATTATAGTCACTTGCATCAAGAAGATTATACTTTGAGCCGAACGCCTTTTTCTTTATACTGTAAAGAAGTCTGTCTTTATTATCCTGGACAATAAATTTATTACCTTTTGGCAGAACTTTAATCTCCACAAATCATCCCTCCAGTATATTGATTAGAATTTTCATTCCTTTCTCCAGCTCAGCTTTCTCAATGGTAAGCGGCGGCAAGAGTCTGACCTTATCCTTTGCCGTAAGCAGAAGCAGTCCTTTGTCAAGAGCTTCCTTTACGACATCTGCGGCTTTTTTTGTTTTAAGTTTTATTCCTATCATAAGACCGATTCCTGAAACTGACTCCACTTCCGGACATTTTTCAAGCTCAGTCCTGATATAATCAGCCTTTTCTGTAACTTCATCAAGGAATCCTGTACTCATCACACGCTGGAGCACAGCAAGACCTCCTGCACAGGAAACGGGATTCCCTCCGAATGTTGAGCCATGAGTACCGGCAGTCAGCACTCCGCTGCATTTTTTATTTGTAAGGCAGGCACCTATAGGCAGACCGCCGGCAAGTCCCTTTGCAAGCGTCACGATATCAGCCTTTTTGCCGAAATTATCTCCGGCAAGGAACTTTCCGGTACGTCCGACACCGGTCTGAACCTCATCAGTAATAACAAGAACGTCCTTTTCCTCGCACAGCTGATAAACAGCGTCAACAAAATCCTTATCCAGTGCATTAACTCCGCCCTCGCCCTGAATATATTCCATCATAACAGCGCAGACCGTATCGTCCAGCTTATTTTTCAGGTCGTCGGTATTATTTGCCTCAGCGTAGACAAATCCCTCTGTAAAGGGGAAGAAGTAGTTATGGAATACCTCCTGACCTGTAGCAGAAAGAGTAGTAAGAGTTCTGCCGTGAAAGGAGTTCACAAGGGTAATGATTTTATTTCTGCCCTTGCCGTATTTATCAAAGCTGTATTTTCTTGCGATTTTAATGGCACATTCATTGGCTTCTGCGCCGCTGTTTCCGAAAAACACCTTGTCATAGCCGGTAATCTCACATAGCTTTTCCGCAAAATCAGCCTGAATCTTTGTGTAGTAATAATTTGAGGTATGCTGAACGCTTCTTACCTGAGCGCAGACAGCGTCCGCCCATTTTTCATCGCAGTAGCCCAGCGAATTTGTACCGATACCGCTGCCGAAATCTATATAGCTTTTGCCTGCCTCATCAGTGCAGCAGACGCCCTCGCCCTTTTCCATAACAAGGGGATACCTGCCGTATGTATGCATAACGTGTTCATTAAATTTATCAATAGTATTCAAGAAAAATGCTCCCTTCGTCAGCTTCGGATAATTCTATATATAATAATTATAACGCCGTTCATATATAAAAATCAACGATTGTATACACTTGTTTGCGTAAATTTTTCTTGTATAAGTAAAATTGTAAAACAAATATGTTGCTGTTATTTGATTTTCCCTGCAATTCCCCAAAAATTATTCCTCATGGAAGGGTGCACATTCCGGTTCAGAGTTATAGAGTAATTATGTGAACTGTGTGCCTATGCCCTCGTTTGAAAGTATCTCAATCAGGATAGAATGAGGTACTCTGCCGTCAATGATTACTGTTTTCTTTACGCCGCGTCTCACTGCTTCAACGCAGCAGTCTATTTTCGGAATCATACCGCCGGAAATTATTCCCTGACGCTTCATAAAGGGAACCTCGCTGACATTCACAAAGGGAATAAGCGTTTTCGGATTATCCTTGTCCCTGAGAAGTCCGGTTATATCTGTCATAAGAATAAGATTCTCCGCCCCCAGCTCAGCTGCAATGCGTGCAGCGGCAGTATCTGCATTGACATTATATGTATTTCCCTGTTCGTCAGTTGCAACAGTTGCTATTACAGGGATATTTCCGTTTGTGAGAGCGTCAGTTATAGGCTTTGTATTGACCTTTACCACATTGCCCACATAGCCGAGGTCCTCACCGTCTGGAGACTCCATACGCTCAGCCATAAGCATCTGACCGTCAATACCGCAAAGTCCCACAGCATTTCCATGATGCTGTGCAAGAAGCTGTACAAGCTCCTTGTTTACCTTTCCGGAAAGAACCATTTTCACCACATCAACTGTAGCTTCGTCCGTATAGCGCAGACCATTCACGAAGCGGCTTTCGATATTCAGCTTTTTCAGCATATCGCTTATTTCAGGACCGCCGCCGTGTACAAGGACTACCTTTACTCCAACAAGAGAAAGAAGTACAATATCCGTCATTACGGCATCTTTAAGCTCTTTGTTTGTCATGGCGTTTCCGCCGTATTTCACAACAACGATTTTGTTATTGTATTTCTGTATATAGGGAAGTGCATCGATAAGCACCTGCGCCCTTACATTATTTGAAATTGGATTCATCCTGATTTTCTCCTTTTCCCCTCAGCTCCGGTAATCGCCGTTTATTTTAACATAATCATAGGTCAGGTCGCAGCCCCAGCAAACAGCCTTTCCGCTGCCGCTGCCTATGCTGATAATGATGTCGATGACCTCCTGCTGTAAAATCTCCTTAGCCTTTTCTTCGGAAAATTCAACACCTGCGCCATTCCTGCACACTTCAACCGTTCCTGCTTCGGAGCTGATTTTTACATCAACAGAATTAATATCAAAATCAGCGTCAGCATAACCTACTGCACAAAGAATACGTCCCCAGTTTGCGTCCTCTCCGAACATTGCTGCTTTGAAAAGACTTGAAGTAATAACGGATTTTGAAATAGTTTCCGCAATTTTGTCAGTTTCAGCACCTGTGCAGACACATTCAATAAGCTTGGTAGCACCCTCGCCGTCACGAGCCATCATACGTGCAAGATTCATCATAACGGCATACAGAGCAGTCTCAAAGCGCTCAAAATCGGCATTTTCCTTATTTACAGGTGTATTTCCGGCTGCTCCCGAAGCCATAACGCAGACCATATCATTAGTGGAGGTATCACCGTCCACGCTAACACGGTTGAGAGTTATCTTTACAACGTCGCTGAGGGCACGCTGGAGAAGCTCCGGAGAAATATCAGCGTCAGTTGTGATAAATGTGAGTGTTGTTGCCATATTCGGGTGAATCATGCCGCTTCCTTTCAGCATTCCTCCCATTGTACAGGTCCTGCCGCCAAGCTCAAATTTAACAGCAGCTTCTTTTGGCATAGTATCTGTAGTCATGATTGCTTCAACGGCACGGCTGTTTCCGTCATAGGAAAGTCCCTCAGCAAGAGGCTTCACACCATTTGCTATAGGCTCAATAGGCAGAACCTGTCCGATTACTCCGGTAGAAGCTACAATCACATCATCAGCAGAAATTCCAAGAACCTCTGCCGCAAGCTCACACATTTTTTCAGCCTTTACCACACCGTCAGCATTACAGGTGTTGGCATTTACTGAATTTACGATAACTGCCTTTGCCCTGCCGTTTTTCAGGTGCTGCTGTGTGACAAGGATAGGTGCGCCCTTTACCTTGTTTGTAGTGTAAACTGCCGCTGCTGCACACTCCGTATCGGAGACTATCATAGCAAGGTCATTCTTCTTTTTTGTAACAGATGCTCCGGCATGAGCAAGTCCGCACTGTACTCCGTTTGCCCTGAAGCCTGCAGCGGCACAGACTCCGCCCTCTGTAAATTCTATATTCTCAACTTTCTGTAATTTCATATACACTTCCTCCTATACGCACTGCAAAGTTCACACAAGACCGGTAATCTC
>JAEDLA010000125.1 GCA_016295545.1 Oscillospiraceae bacterium
GGCGCTGCCTCTGGACTCTGCCAAAGGGTATAAACCCTTTGGAAACCCACTTTTTTGGAGGATTTATGAAATATCAGAAAATAGTCTCAGCTGAATTTATCTCACGTCCAAACCGTTTTGTAGCAAATGTCATGCTTAACGGCAATGAAGTCAAAGTTCACGTAAAAAACACCGGACGGTGCAGGGAACTTCTCGTTCCGGGAACAGAGGTATATCTTGATGACTTCACCGGTCGTCAGGGCAGCCGCAAGCTGCTCTATGACCTTGTTGCCGTGAAAAAGGGTGAGCTTCTTATTAATATGGACTCCCAGGCTCCCAACAAAGTAGTGAAAGAAGCTCTTGAAAATGGTACAATAAAACTTCCCGGCATGGCTGAGCTGACTGTAATTCGTCCAGAAACCGTTTACGGCGATTCACGGTTTGACTTCTTCATACAGGACAAAAACGGCATTTCCGGCTATGCGGAAGTCAAGGGTGTTACTCTCGAAAATGACGGCATAGCGTCCTTTCCTGACGCTCCCACCGAAAGGGGAGTGAAGCATCTCCGTGAGCTTGTCAGGGCAAGGGAAAATGGCTTTCACGCAAGTGTGGTCTTTGTTGTTCAGATGGAGGGAATGAAGTGTGTTACTCCCAATGATGAACGCCACCCTGAGTTTGGCGAAGCTCTGCGGTATGCTGCGGAAAAGGGCGTGAATGTCCTTGCTTATGAGTGCAGAGTTGCTCCGGATTTTCTGTGCATTACAAATCCTGTTGAGGTGAAACTGAAATGAAAGATAAAATAAATATAAACGGAATAATCGCTCCCATAGAGGTTTTCAGGAGTATGCGGAAAACACTGGAGGTCGAGGTAAGCTCTGACGGCAGAATTATCGTTCGTTCACCTGCAAGACTTTCCGAAGCTGAGATAGAGGACTTTATCCTTTCAAAGGCTGACAGGCTTGAAAAATATCTGAGGGAGAGTGCCAAACGCCGGAAAGAATTGTCGTCCTTAAAGCCGTTCACTGCCGAAGAAATAAATGAAATGGCAGACAAGGCATTGAAAATAATCCCTGAGAGGGTTAGGTACTATGCGCCCCTTATAGGCGTGACCTACGGGAAAATAACTATAAGAAACCAGAAAACACGGTGGGGCAGCTGTTCCGCAAAAGGCAACCTCAGCTTTAACTGCCTGCTTACGGCAATGCCTCCGGACGTCCTTGATTCGGTAGTCGTACATGAGCTTTGCCACCTGAAGCAGATGAACCATTCAAAGGATTTTTACAGCGAGGTCTACCGTGTTTTTCCGGAGTATGACCGCTGGACAAAGTGGCTGAAAGAAAACGGCAGGGATTATATTATAAGAATGACAGGGGAGCTGTGACATGGAAAATCTATCAAAAGAACAAATGTTCGACAAACTTATGAACGCTCTGCTGACGGAGGAAATGCCCTCCCTCAAAGGGAGGGGGGAGATATAACTGAAACAAAAAAGTAATAGTAAAAGACTACTGAAAATTTTTCAAAAGTTAAGGATTTTTTTTAAGATTATTTTAAGAATGGACTCGTATAATCATAATCAAAGTTAAGGTTCCGGAAAATTATGGACGGAGCCTGAAAAGGAGTTAGTGATTATTATGAAAAATTCTAAGCTTAAAAAAGCACTTGCCGGAGTTTCTTCACTTTGCGTTCTTGCATCATCGATACCCTGCTGTGCAGCCTTTGCGGCAGATACTGCAAGCAATTACCCCTACGGTGACGCTGACCTTGACGGCAAGGTAGGAATCTCTGACGTAGTAAAGGTCATGATGTATGTCGGCAACAAGACCGAAAACGAACTGACAGATGAACAGCTTGACCGTGCTGACGTTTACAACAGAGGTGACGGCGTGTTTATCTCGGACGCTCTTTCAATTCAGAAAAAGGTTGCCCAGATACTTGACACCCTCCCTGAATCATCTATGGATACACCTGTTGAAAGCGAAGCATACATTCACCTGAAAAATACAACTATCGAGACTGAGGGCGACAACATGACAGTCGAGGGAAGCACAGTTACTATCACTGCTTCCGGTACTTACTACATTGACGGTACTCTTGATGACGGTCAGATCATTGTAAATGTTCCCGACGAAGTTGCTGATCCCGAGACTGTAAAGCTCTTCCTCAACGGAGTGAATATCACAGGTCTTTCAGCTCCTGCAATTTATGTGGCAAATGCAGAGAATACTTCCATTAACCTTATGGAGGGCACTGTAAATACTCTCAGCGACGGTACAGTTGCATATACAGGAGACTACCTTAACAACGGCGTTATCGAGGCTAAGGACGACCTTACTGTAAAGGGTACAGGTACTCTTGAAATCAATGCAAATACTCAGTACGCCATTGCCTGCAACAATGATGTTAAGTTTACAGAAGGTACTGTTAATATTACTACAGTTGCCGCTGACGCTGTAAGAGGCAAGACCTCAGTTACAGTCAAGGAAACAGCTGTTCTGAACATTGACAGCGCCGGTGACGGTATCAAGTCCACACAGGGCAATGTTGCAATTGAGGGCGGTACAATTTCCGTAAAGGCTTCAAATGACGCTGTTCAGGCTGAAACTACTATCGACATCTCAGGCGGTTCACTTGTTGCCGGCGGTGACAGAGGTCTTACAGGTGTTACAGGCGTTAACATCACAGGCGGTTCAGTAGTCGCAACAGCAACTGACAATCAGGTTGATTCCACACTGCTTACAGCAACTCAGGGAACAATGCTCCTCAACTGCATTGACGACGCTTCACAGACTGACGGCTGCTGGAGAAAGGCTAACTCAATTTCAGTTTCCGGAACTTCAATTTCAACAGCTTTCACAAAGAAGTATAAATATGTCCTTATCAGTGACGCTTCACTGACAGCAGGCACTGAATATACTCTTACAAACACAAGCACCGGAGCAACAATTACTCATACAAATGATGCTTCATCTTCATTTGCTCTTTCCGGTACAGTAACTTCCTTTGATGCAGTTAATCCCGGTGGTTCAAGCGGTACTGTTGTAACACCTACAGAGGGATATACCGTTACACTTTCAGGCAGCAATATACTCACCAATGCTCCTGCTGAGGTTGCATCAGTAAGCGGCGGCGTATGCACAATTACTCAGCCCGGCGTATTTGCTGTTTCAGGCGATATGAATGAGGGACAGATTGTTGTTAATGTTGACAAGACTGCTTATCCCGAAGGCGTTGTTGAGCTTGACCTTATGGGCGTAAATCTTACAAATACAACTGATTCTCCTGTATATGTAGCTTCTATCGGTGATGAGGTTCAGATCGTGGCAAAGGCAGGCTATGAGAATACTATCTCTGACGGCACAAGCTATACAAATGCTGATTTGGGCATGGGTGCAATATACTCCTGTGATGACCTTAAAATCAAGGGTACAGGCTCTCTTACAGTTAACGGAAACTGCGAGGACGCTGTAGTCTGCAAGAACGACCTTAAAATCTACAACGGTAATATCACCATAAATGCTGTTGACGACTGCGTAAGAGGAAAGGACAGCGTTACTATCGGAAACGCTGCTGATACTGATTTCAGCACTCTTAATCTTACTGTAAAGTCAACTCAGGGTGACGGAATAAAGTCAACTGCAACAGATGCAGCAACTGCTGACAAGTCCTATGGTATTGTTACCATTAACGGCGGTACAGTTGACGTAAATACATTCGGTGACGGTATTCAGGGCGAACAGGACGTTGTTATAAACGGCGGCGATATCAAGGTTTTCACATATCAGGGTTCATCATACACAGGCTCAGGCAGCAGTTCAGGTTCAACACGTCCCGGAGGCGGCGGAATGGGTATGGACGGCAACTCCAACAAGATGCCTACCGACCTCAGCGCAAAGGGTATCAAGGCTGTAGGACTTTATGATACTACAGGTACTACCTACCAGAGCGGCGGAAATATCGTTATAAACGGCGGCACAATTGACGTTAACTCCTCCGATGACTGTGTTCATGCAGGCGGAAATATTGACCTTGTTGGCGGCGCTATGACTCTTGCTTCTGCTGACGACGGTGTTCACTCCGACAATACTCTGACTATCGGTCACGGCAGCGGTACATACGATGACCTTTCTGTAGCAGTTTCAACCTGCTATGAGGGCATGGAGGGAGAGGTTGTTACTCAGAACTCCGGTACAGTTATTGTTAATTCAACAGATGACGGCTACAACGCAGCAGGCGGAGACGGCTCAGGCAGCACATCTCCCGGAGGCTGGGGCGGCAATATGGGCGGTTCTTCCAGCAATGCAGCTATCAACTTAAAAGGCGGATTTGTTCTTGTAAACGTTACTGACGGTGACCACGACGGATTCGATTCCAACGGAAGCCTTACAGTATCAGGAGCAATTGCTATTACAAACGGAAACGGTCCCTTTGACTGCGAAAGCCTGAGCTGCACAAGCGGTATATGGATTGAGAATTCCAACTGCTCAAGTTATATGGACACACAGCCGTCCTACTCAGTATCAGGCGGTTCTGTAAGCAAGGGCGAAAGAATTACTCTTGTTGGAAGCAACGGAAATGTCCTTGTATCATTTATTGCAGGCAAGAATGTTACAACATTAAGAGCCGGAGGAGAGGTTACAGGAGCTTCATTCTATACAGGCGGCACACTCAACGGCTCAACATACTTCCAGACTATAGATGATACACAGCTTGCCGCATACGGCGGAACATTGTCCGGCGGCACTCAGTCAACAGGTTCAGGCTCAGGAAACAATCCCACAAATCCCTGGGGCTGATAAATAAAATCTCAGTAATCATACTCACTTCACTTATATAAATTTAAACAGGACTGTTTTTCGCAGTCCTGTTTATTTTTCAGGGAATATTTGCACGATACTTGACAAAACTATTTTTGTGTGATATAATAATCACGAAATGAGATTACGAGAGCAATATCCATAACTCTCACAAAAAAATGTCCCCCCACAGAGCTGCCACTCTATGGGGGGATGTTTTTGTGCTTAATGCCGCTGACTTTTACTTCTTTCTTCCGTTAAGCCACTTGCGGAACGCTTCATAAATGAAGCTTGCGATTACGCCCGCTATTACGGAAATAAGAAAAGAGATTACTATGTTCGCAAAATCCATAACGTGTCACCTCCTTCCACGATTAAGCGGATAGGAGCAGC
>JAEDLA010000126.1 GCA_016295545.1 Oscillospiraceae bacterium
AGCTGAGATACGCAAAACTTCTGTCAGTGATTTCGGCAGACTTATGGAGGAAGTATAATGGATATCAGGATTACCCCTGCAAAGCTAAGCGGAAGTGTTACAATTCCCTCCTCAAAAAGCTATGCTCACCGTGCGCTTATATGTGCCGCTCTTGCTGAGGGAAGCTCAGTTATCAGCGGAATAAATATGTCAAAGGACATTGAGGCTACTATTTCTGCCATGAATGCTCTCGGAGCAGACTGCCATGAGACAGGCGAGGGCAAGGTTGCTGTGACAGGTATTGGCAGAGCATCGAAAAAAGCTGTAATTGACTGCAATGAAAGCGGCTCCACTCTCCGTTTTATTATCCCTGTTGCGGCAGCGCTGGGAGCTGATACGGAATTTCACGGCAGAGGCAGACTTCCGGAAAGACCTATTGACATTTATACAAGAGAGCTTAGCCGCAAAGGCATAAGCTTTGACTATGACCATACAATGCCGTTCAGCATCTCAGGAAAGCTTGATTCCGGAATTTTCGAGGTTGAGGGAGATGTATCCTCTCAGTTCATTACAGGACTTCTCTTTGCACTGCCGCTTCTTAAAGGGGATTCAGTAATAAAGCTCACATCTCACCTTGAATCAAAGCCTTATGCGGATATTACCATTGACTGCCTTAAAAAATTCGGCATTGAGGTTCAGGAGTGCAGTGAGGGTTACCGTATCTGCGGCGGTCAGAAATACAAGCCCTGCGACATGGCTGTTGAGGGAGATTATTCTCAGGCGGCATTCTTTTATACTGCAAATGCTCTTGGCGGAGAAATTACTTTACATAATCTTAACAAAAACAGTGTTCAGGGAGATAAGAAAATCCTTGAAATTATTGACGATATGTGTTATAATGGTAATGAACTGAACTGCTTCAATGCAGACTGCTCTGATATTCCCGACCTTGTGCCTGTTCTGACAGTTTTAGGCTGCTTCGGAAAGGATGTTTCCCGTATCTATAACGCAAAGCGTCTTAAAATCAAGGAGAGCAACAGGCTTGAGGCAATTTCTGTAACCCTGAACAGTCTTGGCGGTAAGGTAACTGTTACTGATGACGGACTTGTAATTGAACCTGTTGAAAAGCTTCACGGCGGTGTGGTGGACAGCTTCGGCGACCACAGAATTGTTATGTCAGCCGCAATCGCTGCTGAAAAGGCTGACGGTGATATAATTATCAAGGGCGCTGAGGCAGTGGAAAAATCTTATCCGGACTTTTTCAGGGACTATAATAATCTCGGAGGTAAAGCTAATGTCATCACTTTGGAATAATCGCATCTCCATTTCAATTTTCGGAGAGTCTCACGGTCCGGCTATCGGTGTAATAATTGATAATCTGCCGTCAGGAGAGTATATCGATGTTGAGGAGCTTGGCCGCTTTATGGCAAGGAGAGCTCCTAAAAAGGACGGTACAACTACATCAAGAAGCGAAAAGGATCTGACACAGATTCTTTCCGGAGTTTACAACGACAGAACTACCGGAACTCCCCTTTGTGCATTTATTCAGAATACAGACACACACTCCGGCGATTATTCAAATATATCACATCTGGCAAGGCCCGGTCATGCCGATTATACAGGTGCAGTACGATATAAGGGCTTTAATGATGTGAGAGGCGGCGGACACTTCTCCGGCAGACTTACTGCGCCCCTTTGCTTTGCAGGAGCTGTCTGCGGACAGATACTTGAAAGACGTGGTATCTATACCGGCGCTCATGTAAAGGAAATTCACGGAATAAAGGACGCTGAGTTTGACCATGTAAAGGTCTCCCGTCAGGATATTTTAGATGTAAGATATAAGGATTTTCCTGTGATTAACGATAAAAAAGGAAAGCTCATGAAAGAGGATATCCAGAAAGCAAGAATGGGCTGCGAGTCACTTGGCGGCATTATTGAATGTGTTTCAATAAATGTTCCTGCCGGTATCGGTTCACCTATTTTTGACGGACTGGAAAATTCCATTGCACAGCTTATTTTCGGAATCCCTGCTGTTAAGGGACTGGAATTCGGTGCAGGCTTCAAAACTGCAAAAATGGTGGGAAGTCAGAATAATGATGATTTTTATGTGGACGACCACGGCTATGTGATGACAAAGACTAATAATCACGGCGGTATTCTTGGCGGTATTTCTTCCGGAATGCCTATCACAATGAATGTGGCTATAAAGCCTACTCCCTCAATTGCACAGCCGCAGGAAACTGTTGATTACCATGACATGACGAATGAGGTGCTGAGCATAAAGGGACGTCACGATCCGTGTATCGTTCCGAGAGCTGTTCCCTGCGTTGAGGCAGCGGTAAATATTGCACTTCTTGCACATCTGCTTGATTATCCTAACTTTTGCTAAGGTGAACGAAAATGCAGGACGAGAATATTAAAAAAATGTCCGAAGCAGCTGATACTGAAATTAAAGATGTTCCCACTCTGAATATTCTGCTGTGCTATCTGCTTTATAAAATTGACAGAGAGGTTGAAATTGAACATCTTTATGAAATTGCAGTCAGCACCGGACTTGTAAACTATTTTTATTATCAGGATTCAATCGATTATCTTCTGAAAAATGACTGCATTGCCGTTAAGAAAAATAAAAATGACGAGGATTGCTATGTTCTTCAGCCAAAGGGAAAGGACTGCGCAAAAGAACTGAAAAAGTATGCTCCCAAGTCCTATCGTGACAAGCTGGTGCTTGGTGCCCTGCGTTATTTTGCACGTCTCAAATACGAACAGGAGATAAAAATTGAGTATATCCCTGTGGAAAACGGTTACTATACTCATGTAAGATGCCTTGATTTGAAATGTGACCTTATGGATCTGAAGCTTTATGCTCCGGACCTTACTCAGGCAAAGCTGCTGGGTGAGCGGATAATGCTTAATCCGGCAGGCTTTTACGGCAAAATAATTGAGCTTGCCCTGTCAAATGAGGAAGTGCCCTATGATCTGACTGATAACTGATAAAAAGCCTTTAAATTATCCTTTCGGATAGTTTAAAGGCTTTTTATTTTTGAATAAAAACAGGTAATCCGCAGATAATATCCTCATAAATAAAAGCTGTCCTGACTATACGCAGTGACAGTCCACAGGAGGTATTATCATGCAGACAAATTTTATGACGAGCCGTACAAAAGAAAATCTTATGAGAGCTTTTGCCGGTGAAAGTCAGGCAAGGAACAGATATATCTTTGCCGCACAGACAGCTTATGAGCAGAATCTGTATGTGCTCAGCGAAATTTTTAAGTTTACCGCTTCTCAGGAGGAGCAGCACGCTAAGATTTTTTTCGGTTTATTAAAGGACGCTGCCGGAAAAAATATTGAAATTTCAGCCGGCTATCCAGCAGATGTTTACAGCGAACTCCAGCAGCTCCTTGATTCCTCGGTACACAATGAGGGGGAGGAGTTTGAGGTTATTTACCCCGATTTTGCAAAAATAGCCTCAGAGGAGGGATTCCGTCAGGTTGAATCAAAATTCAGAATGATTGCTGAGATTGAACGTTCTCACCAGCAGAGGTTTGATTATTACGGCAGGCTTCTCAGAGAAAACAAGCTTTTCAGGTCGGATAAGACTGAGCGCTGGATGTGCCTGAACTGCGGACATATCCATGAAGCCAGTGAAGCACCATTAGTCTGTCCAGTATGCGGCGCACGTCAGGGCTATTTTATTCGTGAAGCGGAAGCTCCGTTCACATCAGGAGGTATTTTATGTCAGGAATAAGTATTGATAGGATATGCGGATTTGAAGTGCTTGATTCGAGAGGAAATCCTACCGTCAGAGCAGAGGTGATGCTTTCAGACGGAACTGCAGGGGGAGCAAGCGTTCCCTCCGGAGCTTCAACGGGAATCCATGAAGCGGCGGAGCTTAGGGATAAGGACGAAAGATACTGCGGAAAAGGCGTTCAGAAAGCTGTTTCCAACATTAATAAAATAATAGCACCGGCATTAAAGGGCTTTAATTCACTGGATATTTCACGAATCGACAATGCAATGATTCAGCTTGACGGTACGAAAAATAAGTCAGAGCTTGGAGCAAATGCTATTTTAGCAGTTTCTCTTGCCGCTGCAAAGGCTGCTGCCCGACATTACCGTCTGCCCTTTTACAGATTTATCGGCGGTGCAGCTGCAAACCGAATGCCTGTGCCTATGATGAATATTCTCAATGGCGGTGCTCATGCTTCAAATAATGTTGATATTCAGGAATTTATGATAATGCCTGTGGGAGCCTGCTGTTTTAAAGAGGGACTGCGAATTGGCAGCGAAATTTATCATAGTCTTGGAAAGGTGCTTAAAGCAAAAAATCTCAGCACAACAGTCGGTGATGAGGGCGGTTATGCACCTGATTTAGGTTCGGACGAAGAAGCAATAGAGGTGATAATCGAAGCTATTGAAAAGGCAGGATACAATACCGATACAGTAAAAATTGCCCTTGACGCAGCTTCCAGTGAATGGTATGAAAACGGTTCATATACACTGCCGAAGCGAAAAATAAGTATGACATCAGCAGAGCTTATCTCTTACTGGGACGACCTTATTTCACGCTATCCCATTGTATCACTGGAGGATCCTTTAGGCGAACAGGACTGGGAGGGCTGGAGCAGTATTACTGAAAAGCTGGGCGGACTTGTTCAGCTTGTGGGTGACGACCTTTTTGTAACAAACACAAAATATCTTCGTAAGGGAATCGAAAATGGAGCGGCAAATTCGATACTTGTAAAATATAATCAGATAGGAACACTTTCTGAAGCGTTAAATGCGGTGAGAATGGCGAAAGACAGCGGTTATACGGCTGTTATATCACATCGTTCCGGTGAGACGGAGGAAACGGCAATTGCTGATATTGCAGTTGGAACAAATGCAGGACAGATAAAAACCGGTGCGCCCTGCCGGAGTGACAGAACGGCAAAATATAACAGACTTCTGAGAATTGAAGCTGATATAATGAAGCCGCAGTATTTCCTTTCGTAAAAAATTGGACGAACAGCGTATTGGCTGTTCGTCCTTTTTGATGCTATTTTAATAGCCGCCATATTGGAGTATAATATATTAAAAAGCGGCGAAGCCGCACGGGGGATTCCAAAGGGTTTATTAACCCTTTGGCA
>JAEDLA010000127.1 GCA_016295545.1 Oscillospiraceae bacterium
ACCTTGAAAGGCGACAGCCTGTCTGCGGTCAGTCGCCTTGATTGACGAAACGCTGTCAGACAACTTTTTCAGCAGAACGATATGGAATTAGTATTATTTCTTGTATAAAGCTTTAATTTTCACTAAACCTATTGCAACATATCATGAAAAATGTTATAATAAGTTTTATAAAAGCATAAATCCACATTTACTGTGGAAGCCTGTTCTGATACTGCTTTCAGATAACAAGCTTTACCTGTGGTCTGAACGTGATTCCCCTTATGTCAGACAGGCTGTTTAATGGAGAATACTATGAATACAAAAAAAATGCTCAGTCTGCTGTTATGTACGGCGCTGCTTTCCCTTACCGCAGTCTCCTGCGGTAAGCCTGACGAAGAACCGTCTGCCGGAGAATCCTCTGCTCAGCCGGAAACAAGCGAAAGCTCCCCAGCTGATACAGCAGAAACTGAAACATCAGAGAACAAAAAAACAGACAGCAAGGATTCCGAAGATGATATTTCTCAGACCGGAACTGAAACAGCATCACATTCTTTATCAGCTGAAAGCTCCATACACGATGTTACGGAAGCAAGCAGCACCGAAGCCGGTGAGCCTGATTCCGGAAGCTCTGAAAGCAACGGAATAAAGACCGTTGCTCCTCCGGAAAACGGCTGGACTGCTGAAGAACTGCTGAACGTTACATATTTCTGCGGTAAACAGCTTTCCTGTCCCCTTACGCTCAGCTCTCTCGGTGAGGACTTTTCCTTTGATACAGACACCGTTTACCAGAGAGACGGAAATGTAAGCCTTTTTATTGATTATAAAGGGCAGCACCTTACCAATGCGGTATATATTTCCGTCGGTTCTGCTGATAACGTCAGTGAAGATACAGTAATCGATTCTTTCGACCTGAATATTCACGGAATCGAGGAACTGGACAATCCTATCACAGTAAACGGCATCACATTCAGCGCTTCTTCTGATGAAGCCGTTGCCGCTCTCGGAGAACCGGACATTACTGACGGAATAGGTAATTTTACTGTACTGAAATACCAGTTCGGCGAAAGCGAAAAATCAAAGCTGGAGCTTGCTTTTGAAAATGACGCTCTTGTTGACATCTATTTTTATTACATCAACGGAATACCACAATAAAACTTAAAGGAGAATTTTTATGAAATACGGCTACTTTGACCTTAAAAACAAGGAATATGTTATTACAAGACCTGATACTCCCGCACCCTGGGCAAACTATCTCGGCGATCCCGAATACGGCGCTATGATCTCAAATAATGCTGCCGGCTACAGCTTTGTAAAATCAGGGGCAAACGGACGTATAACACGTTTCCGCTTCAACTCTGAAATGGCTCTGCCGGGACGCTATATCTATATCCGTGACAATGATACAGCAGATTACTGGTCAGCTTCATGGCAGCCTGTCGGCAAGCCCCTTGACACATATAAAAGTGAGTGCAGACACGGTACTGCCTACACTGTTATCTCTGCTGAATATGCTGATATCAAGTCAGAAGTTTCCTATTACGTTCCCTATAAGCAGACCTATGAGGTCTGGAGAGCTAAAGTTACCAATAACAGCGACAAGGAAAGAAAGCTCTCTGTTTTCGGCTTTGTTGAATTCACAAATGAAGATAACTACGAACAGGACCAGGTAAATCTTCAGTATTCCCTCTTTATAACCCGCACAAGCTTTGAGGGAAACAAGATAATCCAGCACATTAACGAGCACAGCGGCAAGGACGAAACAGGCTCAAATCACCTGGAAAGATTTTTCGGTCTTGCCGGAGCTGATGTTACTGCATTTACCGGCAATCTTAGCAGCTTTATCGGTCCCTACAGGACATACTCCAACCCCATTGCCGTTGAACAGGGCAAATGTGACGATTCCACCAACTTCAACCTTAACTCCTGCGGCGCTCTGCAGTCAGACATAGTTCTCAAACCCGGCGAAACAAAGGAGCTTATCTTCCTGCTTGGCAGAAGAAACGGCACTGAAGCTGACGAAATAATCAGCAGATACAATACTCCCGGAAAGGTTGACGATGAAATTCAGGAGCTGAAAAATTTCTGGCACAGTCAGCTTGACAATTTCAAGGTTGCAACTCCCTCTGAGGAATTCAACAACATGATAAATGTATGGAACGCTTATCAGTGCTTCATTACCTTTATCTGGTCAAGAGCAGCTTCATTCGTTTACTGCGGTCTGAGAAACGGCTACGGCTATCGTGATACCGTTCAGGACATTCAGGGTATCATTCACCTTAATCCTGAAATGGCTGCGGAGAAGATTCGTTTCATGCTCTCCGCTCAGGTTGACAACGGCGGCGGTCTGCCTCTTGTTAAGTTCAACCACAATGCCGGTCACGAAAATACTCCCGACGATCCTGAATATGTTAAGGAGACCGGTCACCCCTCTTACCGTGCTGATGACGCTCTCTGGCTGTTCCCGACTATCGTCAAGTATATCGGCGAAAGCGGCAACAAAGACTTCCTCGATGAGGTCATCGTATATGCAAACGGCGGTGAAGCTTCTGTATATGAGCACCTGAAAAAGGCTATCCAGTTCTCAATGGAAAGACTTGGCGATCACAATATGCCTGCCGGACTTCACGCTGACTGGAACGACTGTCTCCGACTTGGTGCAAAGGGCGAATCAACTTTCGTTGCATTCCAGCTTTACTACGCTATGAATGTTATCAGAGATATGGCTGTTTCCAGAAATGATTCAGAATATGTCACATATATCGGCAAGGCTCAGGCTTCTCTTGCTTCTGCTCTTGAAAAGTGCTGGGACGAGGACAGATTTATTCGTGGTATCCGTGAGGACGGAGTTACTGTCGGCGCTAAGAACGATCCCGAAGCTAATATGTGGCTCAATCCCCAGTCATGGAGCGTTATTTCCGGATTTGCTGCAGGAGACAAGGCTGAGATTGCAATGGAAAGCGTTCACAGGATCCTTAATACTCCCTATGGCGCAAAGCTTCTTGATCCGCCTTATAAGGATCACTACTTCGACGGTGCTCTTATGCAGGTCTACAATTCTGATACAAAGGAAAACGGCGGTATATTCTCACAGTCTCAGGGCTGGCTGATTCTCGCAGAGGCACTTCTCGGTCACGGCAGCAGAGCATTTGAATATTTCATGGAAAGCTCCCCTGCAGCTATGAATGACAAGGCTGAAATTCGTGTTATGGAGCCCTATGTTCACGGTCAGTTCACCGAAAGCAAGGCTTCTCCCTTTGAGGGACGCTCTCATGTTCACTGGCTTACAGGTACTGCATCAACCGTTATGGTAGGCTGTGTTGAGGGTATCTGCGGTATGCGCCCCGATATGGACGGACTTAAAATTTCTCCTTCTGTTCCTGCTGAATGGGACGGTTTCACAATCGAAAAGAATTTCCGTGGAAAGAAGCTCAGCATCACCGTTGATAACTCTGCTCATGCTGAAAGCGGCGTTAAGGAGATCACTCTCAACGGCGAAAAGCTGGAGGGCTGCTATATCCCTGCTGATAAGCTTGCAGATGTAAATGAAATCACTGTTATTATGGGCTGATTGATTCTTTCACATAACCAGTATTATTTAAGGGGGCGCTGTCCCCTTAAATAATGCTGAAAAGTTAAATTGATTTCCGTGCATACAGATTATGTGCCGGGAAAAAGATTTTTTTATAAACAGTAAACCGCACCTTTATAAAACTTATACAAAAAATATATTAATAATATGGCGATTTGCAAAAAATTCTGAAAAATACGTGACATTTGCCGAAAGCTGTGTTATAATAACTGTATAGGAGATTTTTGTCTCAATTTGTTTAAAGAGAGGGACTTATAAATGGACAACAACAATAACAATGAATACACACGCAGACCACGCAAAAGAGTTACTAAACAAATGGCTCGCCGCAGACAGCTTGCCGCTCTGGGTATTATCGTCATAATTCTTATTTTGATAATAGTCCTGATATGCAATGCGTGCTCTGATAACAAAGACAAGCCAAAGGGTGAAAATAAAACAGGTACTACCACTACTACTGCTGTAACGACAGTTCCTATGACTACAACTGTAACAACAGCCGCTACTACAGCCGCAGTAACTACAGCAGATCCCAACGATCCCAACACTATTACCGGAATCACTCTCGATAAATATTCTGTAAACCTTGAAGTCGGCGGCTCTGATATGCCATGGGTTACAATGACTCCTGAATCCTCCACTGAAAAAGGTGAGATCTGGGAATCCTCCGACACATCTATTGCAACAGTTGACAACATCGGAAATATTACAGCTGTTGCTCCCGGAACCTGCTATGTTACCGTAAAATCCCAGAATAATCCTGTGGTTTACGCTGAGGTCAAGGTCACAGTAATCTCAGCCAACGGAACTCCTGCGAATGCTGCCGGTCAGTCTGCTGCAACTACAGCTGCCAATCCGGTCAGTTCATCTTCAACCGAAACTGCTGCCACTCAGCTGTCCAACAATAAAGTCACTACTTCAGACGGATTAAGCTATGTTGACGGAATTTTAATTGCAAACAAATCTTACGGGCTGCCGGAGAGCTATTCTCCGGGCCTTGATTCTACAGCTGAATCCCAGTTCAACGCCCTTTCTGCAGATGCTGCCAAGGAAGGGCTGAACATTTGGCTGGCTTCTGGTTACCGCTCCTATGACTACCAGAAAAACATCTACGATAACTACGTTTCAATATACGGAGCAGACACAGCCGATACTTTCTCAGCACGTCCCGGCTACTCTGAACATCAGACCGGTCTTGCTATTGATGTGAATACCATTGACGATTCATTTGCCAATACGCCTGAATCTGACTGGCTTGCCGCAAACTGCAGCAAATACGGATTCATTATCCGCTATCCCAAAGGAAAAGAAAGCGTCACAGGCTATAAATACGAGCCCTGGCACATTCGCTATGTAGGCAAGGAAAAAGCCGAAGCTATAACAAAAAGTGGTCTTACTCTTGAAGAATATTACGGCATCGATTCAAAATATCAATAATTAAAGCACGCAGAAACTATAACTCCTGCGTGCTTTTTATTTTACTGTTTTTTCATTTCAAGTGTTTCTCCCGATGAATCAGT
Organism: Oscillospiraceae bacterium; assembly: GCA_016295545.1. Lineage (GTDB taxonomy): Bacteria > Bacillota > Clostridia > Oscillospirales > Ruminococcaceae > Ruminococcus. The sequence goes on from JAEDLA010000127.1 coordinate 5,089, forward strand.
CATTTTCAGGGT
>JAEDLA010000128.1 GCA_016295545.1 Oscillospiraceae bacterium
ATTATGAAAAAAATAATTTCACTTGCTTCTGCTTTGATTCTCGGCTTGTCAGCAATCCCAGTAAGCACCTCTGCCGCAGAGCTTGACTTATCAGCCTATGATTTCTCAAACTGCGATTACAACCTTGACGGAAAGGTTACCTTTACTGATGCAAGCTATATTTTTGCATACTATGGTGAAAGGCAATTAAACCCAGCACAATCTATGTTTACTGCCGAACAGCTTGAATACATGAATACCTATGGCGATATTAACGAAGACGGAAAAATTACTGCCGCTGATTCTGCTTATCTTTTAAGTTATCTTGCTGAAAATTCTGTTCCCGGAGACGTAAATGAGGACGGAAAGGTTACTCCTGCTGACGCTTCAATTCTGCTCAAGCATTACGCATACAAGGCTACAGGCGGCTCAAGGAATGATTTTGATAGTCCAACCGATCCACAGTCTATACAGTGGACAGCCTGCGAAACCTTAGGCGATATGAACGGTGATGATAAGATTTCTGCTTCTGACGGTGCTGAAATTCTCAAAATCTACGCAAAAAATGCCCTTGCTGTTCAGTAAAATAATTATTGAAACAAATCCCCTGCTTATCTTCTGATAGGCAGGGGATTTTTTGTTTTCAGCTATTGACTTATCTGTGGGGATATTATATCATAAAATATGCTGAAAATTTGAAACCTTTTTCGTTCTCATGACAATATATTAATAGAAGATAGAAACGGAGGTGCACCAGATGACAAGTGCTCAGTTTGAAGCGCTGCTCAATAATTACGGAAATTCTATCTTCGGTTTCTGTTACCGCCTGACAGGTAATACAAACATGGCGGAGGACCTTTATCAGGACTCGGTTTTCAAAGCATTTGGTATGCTGGAGAAAATCGACTGTCAGAATTCTGACGGATTTAAAACTGCAAAAAATTACATAATCGGCATCGCTGTCAGACTGTACAAAAATCAGATGCGCAAAAAATCATTCCGTGACAGCTCCCTTTCCGCCGATGACGAGGTTCTTATACAGATGCTGAGAACCGATTCAGATATAGTTACGGAAACCGAACAAAAGGAACTGAGATCAGCTGTTAAGCAGCTTGTGGAGCTTCTGCCCGATAAGCTCAGGATTGTTACATATATGTTTTATTACGCTGAAATGAGCATAAATGAAATAGCACAGCAGCTTCATATACCCATTGGTACTGCAAAAAGCCGGCTTAACAGAGCAAGAGCTAATATAAAGAAAGAACTGGAGGACAAGCATTATGAGTAAAATAGATAGATTAATCAGAACCTCCCTTAAAGATACGCCTAAGGTGAACCAGGCTGTCAACAGCAAACTTGCGGCTAAGTATGACCGTTTCCTGAAAAACTCTCACAAATGTGGCTCTCATGAAAAGAACTACGAGCTGAGCGTTCGTGAACTGGAGCATTACAAGCGTCCGATTTCCATGAGGATAGGCTTAGCAGCAGCCGCTGTCGCCATTATTGCTGCTCTGGGAGGAAGTATGGCTGCTTTCTACAATTTCAGAAACGGCGCTCCTGACGACACTCTCACTGACATGACCGAAGCTGTTACTGAACAGACAACGACTTCCGATATGGGATTGTCTGCAGAAACAAGCATTACCGAATATGATATGTCAACTAAAGAGGGCATTTTCGGCAAAATGATCAACAGTGTTGACTACTATGACAATGTTTCCGGAAAGCTGACAACAAACTATGTTGATCATCAATGCACTGTAGTGGACTTCCAGTGCGATGTCAATATGGGTTATTCCTTTAGCCATAGCGCACTTTATAAAGTAGATGATATCAGTGTTGAAGAACCTGATATAAACAACAGACTGCCCGAATCAAATGATGAATATGAATACTGCGACGGTATGAATTATTATTCAATTGACAATATTCGTTGCTATATCAATAATGCTGAGCCTTTACAGGGCGGACGTGATAATAATCCCATTGATGCTGAGGAGCTGAGAAATTTTCTGCTCTGCACCGGAGAAAATGCTTCGCAAGATATACGAATTGTCCGAAACGGCGCAAACAGCAGTATGGCAGTCAACTGCGTAACCCCTGCACCTGTTGCCTGCCAGCTTCTTGCCGACTTTGAAAGCTGGGATATAACCGGCGAACTCAATTACATCGGCAGAAACTGCATACGAATTGCAGGTGTTGACAAAACCGAGTATGAAACATATAGCTTTGGTATGTATGTGGATAAGGACACCGGCTGCCTGCTTTATTACGCAAAATATAACGAGAACCAATTTGTAGATTATATGGCAGTTACTCAGATAAGCTTTAATCAGGAAGCTGAGCCAGTGAGAAAGATAGACCTCGACCAGTATATCGAAGTATCTGAGAATTATTATATAGCAGATGAAGCGGAAGGTGATGCAATACAGGATTTTAATTTTGACTATAAGACAAACAGCAGCGGTCAGACATACGGCTCAGATCATGAGATAGGAATTTATCACGAAAATGATAAAATTCTTCCCGACCTTATCCGCTTTAAAGGCGGTTATGTCAAAAAGAGTGACATTTTCTACATATTCGGCTCAGAGGGGCAGATGGCTCAGTATCACAGAGACCACAACAAAACTGACAATGATGAGTTGATCTATACGCTTGACCTGTATGACAGCGAGGGTAATTTCATCTACAAATCATTATATTTCTATGGTGAACAATAAAGGAGTACTATGAAGATAAAAATTACAGGACTTATTACACTTGCCACAGCTTCATTTCTGCTGAGCTTCACTGCTGTAAGCTGTGGACTGTCCGGTGCAGATTTAATCGAACCCGTAACAATTTCTGATACACAGCAGCTTCTTGAAATTGAAAAAATGACAGAATCAATTAAGACTGACGCTGCAACAGCCGAAAAAACCTCGGCTGCTGTTACTGAACAGTCGACAGAACTACCGACTGAACTGCTCACTGAGCTGCCTACAAAATTGCTAACTGAACCTCCAACGGAACCTCCCACTGAACTGCCCACAGAGCCGCCAACGGAATCTCCCACTGAACTGCTCACAGAGGCGTCAACAGAACCTCCTATTGAAAATCAGGAGTATGACAGCTCAGATGCCTGTCGTCTGTATGTTGATACTGTTTTGCAGAATCCGGAACTTCCAACAGGCTGTGAGGTCACTGCCCTTGATACAGTTCTCCGGTACTTCGGCTTCGATATCGACAAGCTTACCCTCTTTGACAGTTATATGCCTGAGGGCTGTGAGGGAGAATATACCTTTGATGAAGCTTTTATTGGCAACCCACGTACATATAACGGCTATGGCTGCTTTGCTCCCGTTGTTGTCACAACTGCGGTAAATTATTTCAACTGCTGTGGCTATAACTGGACTGCCTATAACCTTTCCGGCACGTCTCTCAGCGACCTGTTTATTCAGATAGATGCTGGAAATCCCGTTATTGTCTGGGCTTCTATGGGACTTACGGATATTTCATGGCAATACCGCTGGACAACACCTGCCGGAAATGAGGCATGGTTTCCCTCCGGTGAGCACTGCATGGTACTTACCGGATATGACCTGAACACCGGAGTTGTCTATGCCGCTGATCCTCTTAAAGGTAGTATGGAGTATTCCCTCAGTCAGTTTGAGTACATATACAACAGAATGAATCAGCAGGCAGTTATAGTCTGTCCGCTGTAATAATTGAAAGCGCCATAATACTTCTGAGGAGTATTATGGCGCTGTTTTTCAGCCTATCTAAAAATGGCGAAGCCAAAGTGGGTTTCCAAAGGGTATAAACCCTTTAGCGCCGGTGAGCGACCGGAGCGCAGTTCACCCTCCCGTGTTAGTTTTCCTGTAAATTCTAATAAGTATGCCCTCCCTCAAAGGGAGGGGGGGTAAACCTACTGCAACAAACATATACTATAACAGCAAAGCACAGCTTTGCGAACACAGCAACATTATTCCCCTCGGCTTGCCCGACAAAGTAATTAACGATATTTTATTGCCGAAGTATTAATCCATAACAAACACCATATCTTCGCCACGGTTTTCTGTTATGTCATTCCAGATGATGCCTGCATCTGTAAGCTCAAATTCCGCACTTCCGCCTGTGTACAACACATTTTTAACAGGATCGGAATTCTCGTCATTATATACCACATAAGTTTTTGTGCCATTTCCGCTGCAAATCATCTTACCATTTTCAAACACAAGCGGATAATACCATTCGACATGGGCAAATGCACTGTCTGCCCAGCTTATCTCAGCATAATATGCGCCGTTTTCATCGTAGTTTATATCCAGTGTAGCTCTGCCACAGCCCCACCTGCCTATAAAGCTTTCATCAGGTCCTCTGCCGTCATCACCCAGTCCGCCTTCGCCATACAGCTTCACATAACGTAAACTGCCGGAATAAAGCTCTGTGTCATCAGCACTGCCGTTATCCGTCATCTTTAAGATAACTTCCCCTGAATCAGAACAGAAAGTATACTGATTCTTTGTCTCTCCCTGAACTGTTTCTTTTTCACCTTTTATATATCCCGTATTTTCAGTATTTCCGGTGGCAGTGTAGAACTCAAATTTTCCCTCATCGGTTATATGAACAGATGCTGCAAAGGGATCGCCGTCAATAAACCAATATCCTGAAATACTGCTGAAATCAGTTACTTCTTCTTCGTCATTTTCTAAAGTAATTGCCGTAGTTACAGTCGTAGTGGGTTCAGTTTTTACTGTTGTGACTTTGGGTGTTTCTGTTACTGTTACTGTTGTTTCTTCAGTCACCACTGCGCTCGTCTCTGCGCTTTCTGTAGTATTGCTGCTTTCTGATGATGCGGCAGGTTCATTTCCGCAACCTGTAATCAATAACATAACTGCTGCAAACGCAAATATTGATGATATATACTTTCGCATATTTAATCCGCCTTTCTGCACGGTAATATCCTGTTGTATAAATCTGAGTTTACGGCATATATCTTCATAACCTGCTGGGGAAAACCTTTCTGAGGAAAGGGTTTCCCTCAACAAGTTACGCAGATATATGAAGTAAACTCTGATTTATCT
>JAEDLA010000129.1 GCA_016295545.1 Oscillospiraceae bacterium
TTAACGCCTGTCTGATTCAGGCAAAAAATTCTGAAAGGGGTATTTATAATGAAAAATACTATTTTTACCGGTGCAGGCATTGCTATTGTCACACCCTTTAATGCTGACGGTTCAATCAATTATTCCCGTCTTGGCGAAATGATTGATAATCAGATCGAAAACAGTACTGACGCTATCATTATCTGCGGTACCACCGGTGAAGCATCAACAATGTCTGACGAGGAGCACATTGAATGCATTAAATTTGCTGTTAAGCATACTGCCGGCAGAGTTCCTGTAATTGCCGGAACAGGCAGCAACGATACTGCCTATGCTATTGAGCTTTCAAAGGAGGCTGAAGCTGCCGGTGCAGACGGACTTCTCCTTGTAACTCCCTACTACAACAAGACAACGCAGAAAGGACTTATCCTCCACTTTAACGCTATTGCAGACGCAGTGAATATTCCCATAATACTTTACAATATTCCCGGCAGAACAGGCGTTTCAATTGAGGTTGCCACTGTAAAGGAGCTTGCTAAGCATAAAAATATTGTTGCTGTAAAGGAGGCAAGCGGAAATATCAGCTATGCTGCAAAGCTTCTTGCTGAGTGCGGCGATATTATTGACGTTTACAGCGGCAATGATGATATAATCGTTCCTATGATGTCACTGGGCGCAAAGGGAGTTATTTCCGTTCTTTCCCACATTATTCCAAAGGAAACACACTTAATGGCACAGTACTGCCTTGACAACAATTTTGCAGAAGCAACAAAGCTCCAGCTTGAGTACCTCGACCTTATAAACAGCCTGTTTATCGAGGTAAATCCCATTCCTGTAAAGGAAGCTCTTAACATGACCGGAGTTGATGTGGGTGGCTGCCGTATGCCGCTCTGTGAAATGACAGATGAGCACAAGACTGTACTCAGGAACTGTCTTGCAAAGCACGGACTTTTAAAATAATACGAAAGGAATGCTCATCAGAGCGTGAGATTTTATGACTAAAATTGTTATTTTCGGTGCAAACGGAAAAATGGGCAGAACTATCTACAGCTGTATTAAAGAGCGTGAGGATTTTACTGTTGTGGGAGGTGTTGACCTTTATACTGAGCAGTATGCGGATTTCCCCATTGTTGACAGTCCTGCTAAGCTTCCGGAGAAACCGGACGTTATAATCGACTATTCAAATCCTGCTTCACTTGACAGCATTCTTGAATACTGCCTGTCAACAGGCGTACCTGTAGTTCTTGCGACCACAGGCTACAGCGATGAGCAGATAAATAAAATCAGAAGTGCGTCACAGCAGATACCTGTTTTCTTTACATTCAATATGTCACTGGGAATCAATCTCCTTGTTCAGCTTGCCAAAAAGGCGGCTTCGGTTCTGGGTGACCAGTTTGACATTGAAATTGTTGAGAAGCATCACAATCAGAAAATTGACGCTCCCAGCGGAACGGCAATAATGCTTGCAAATGCTATAAATGAAACTCTCGATAATTCAAAGCATTATGTGTACGACCGCCATTCACAGCGTAAAAAACGTGAAAGAAGCGAAATCGGTATGCATTCTGTCAGAGGCGGAACGATTGTGGGAGAGCATGACGTTATTTTTGCAGGTCATGACGAGGTTATTACTCTGTCCCATTCTGCTTCTTCAAAGACTGTTTTTGCTGAGGGTTCTATTAATGCAGCAGGTTATATCAAGGACAAAAAACCCGGACTTTATGATATGTCCGAGCTTGTGATAGACTAAAGGTCACCTCAAAAAGTGGATAACCCCATATCACCACCGATATTTTGTCGGAGGTGATAACGATATTGAAGGTAAATTGGAGAAATAGAATGGTAATTGAAGGCTGCATATTAGTTGTTTTGGCAATTCTTGCTTTGATACTATTGTTAGCTGTACGTAAAATAAAGTGTTCCGAAGATTTAGAGGTAATTGACGGAGTAATTGTGGCGTCCGATTCACAGAAGAAAGAGGTTACAATCAGTTATACAATTGACAATCAGAGTTTTACATCATCATATAATTGTGAAGTGTACGCAAATGTAGGTGAAATGCCGCCGATTGGTCTTTATGTTCAGCTTTCGGTGAATCCACAAAATCCAAGTGAAATTGTATATTTACATTTGATGCGTGAAATGGGACGAGGATTGAGTGGAAAACACAAATACATTGACAACAAAAGAAGCAAGAATACTATTTCTATGACTTTTCTTATTTTGTCTCTTTTTCTTACCGGTGTTTATTTTATTCTTAATGGACTTTCAGTTATTTAAAATTCCAGTTTATCTGCGAAGTGATACCTCTCCCGTTAATTCTAACAAAACAATTTAGAGACAGGGGTGCCACGTCCTTATTTTGTGCACACGGTACAATCTGTCACTACAATAGTCAAAGCCTGAGAAAATTTGGATTTCTCAGGCTTTGACTTTTTATTTTATTAATATGCTGAGTTTCTGCGAGCTTTCAACAGTAAAAGGCTTGTCAGTACCTGATACTGTAACGGTTATTACGTCTCCGGAACGTTCTGCTTTTACAGAAGCTTCAAATGCTCCGGTGCTGCTGTAAATTGTGCATTCAGCAGTTCTGCCCTGTTCAATGCCGTATATAACAAGCTTCATATTGTCAGCGTAGTCGTAATCCGATTTGCCGTGATAATCTCCCCATGCAATAATTGAATTCGGCTTTGCATAGAGGGGCATTCCGAAGTAGTCATATTTGCGCTCATACCAGCTGCCGCCGTTAAGCTCCTCACCTGTCTGAATGTCAGTCCAGGTACCTCCGGCAGGCAGATAAAAGCTGCACAGACCGTCTTCACTGAAAACGGGAGCAACAAGGAGGGAATCTCCCAGCATATACTGTGTGTCAACAGTAAGAGCCGCCTTATCATGGGAAAAATCAAGCACCATAGCACGCATTACAGGGATTCCCGTCAGGTGAGCCTTAACTGCATTTGCAAAAAGATAGGGCATAAGTCTGCCTTTCAGCTCAGTAAAATGACGAACCACATCACAGCTTTCCTCGTCGAAATTCCAGGGAACACGATAGGACGAGCTGCCGTGATAGCGAGAATGAGTTGACATAAGTCCGAAAGCAGTCCAGCGCTTGTAAAGGTCGGGAGTTCCTGTTGACTCAAATCCGGAGATGTCATGGGAATAGAATCCGAATCCGGATAAGCAGAGGGAAAGTCCTCCTCTGAGGGTTTCCCACATTGATTCATAGCTGGAGAAGCAGTCGCCGCCCCAGTGTACCGGAAACTGCTGACAGCCGGCAGTTGCAGCTCTTGCAAAAACGCAGGCATTATTATCGCCGTAATATTCACGGAGAGCTTCAAATACCGTTTTGTTGTATAAATAGGAGTAATAGTTGTGCATTTTATACGGACATGAGCCGTCATAATAAACAACGTCTGTAGGTATTCTTTCGCCAAAATCGGTTTTAATTGCGTCAACGCCCATTTCCGCAAGCTTTGTTATCTTATCTGCAAACCAGCTTCGTGCATCAGGATTGGTGAAGTCGATAATTGCCAGTCCCGGCTGCCATAAATCGGTCTGAAACACTGAGCCGTCCTTATTTTTTATGAAGTATCCCTTTTCCATGCATTCCCTGAAAGCCGGTGAACGCTGACCGATATAGGGATTCACCCACAGACAGATTTTCAGACCACGACTTTTAAGGCGGGCAATTATTTGTTCTGGTTCGGGAAACATTTTCCTGTTCCATTCAAAGCCGCACCATTCAAATTCGTTCATCCAGAAGCAGTCGAAGTGGAATACTTCAAGGGGAATTTTCAGCTGTTCCATTTTATCAATAAAGGAGCTGACCGTTTTTTCATCGTAATCGGTAATGAACGAGGTGGACAGCCACAGTCCGAAAGTATATGCCGGAGGAAGTGCCGGTCTGCCTGTAAGGGCAGTATATGCTGAAATTACATCAGCCGGAGTATTTCCGCCGAAAAGGAAATATTCAAGCCGCTGTCCCTGAACGGTAAATGCAGTTTTTGATACATTTTCGCTGCCTGTTTCAAAGGTTACTTTTTCAGGGTGATTTACAAATACGCCGTAGCTTCGGGAGGACAGAAAAAAGGGAACAGATTTATAGCTCTGACCGGAACAGGTTCCGCCGTCGCTGTTCCATATTTCAACAGTCTGACCGTTTTTCACAAATGAAGTGAATTTTTCCCCGAAGCCGTAGATGTACTCTCCCACAGAAAGATTCAGCATTTCACGGATATAGGTGCTTTCACTGCTTTCAGACTGTGAAAAGAAAGGCATAGCCGACTGCATATCCATTCGCTGACGGGTAAGCCACTTTTCCTCCTCAATAATGGAGGTAGTCCGCCAGCCTGTTTTTGTAAGTATTTTATCCTTATAGAGAAAAACAGCTTCCCAGCTGGATTTTTCTGAACCGACTCTGACTTTTGTATCTCCTGAGACAAGCTCAAAGCCGTTATCAGTTTTAGTAATTACAGGCTTGAAACAGGGGTTTTCATAAAGATTAAATGCAGGTTCAGCAGCCTTAGCACCGGCAAAATGCTCTATGGATACCTTTATACTGTTTTCCAGCGTGGAGCTGAAACGTATTGTAAGCATAGGACCGTCTAATGTCATGCCCCTGTTGGCTATCCATTTACAGACAGCGTAAATGGTAACGGAGCTTTCATCAGCTTCAATGCTGTACATCTGCTCAGCATAGCTGACCTTATATCCTTTTTTGTCAAGCCAGAAGCCGTCGGAAAAAATCATTGCATTAGTCCTCAGTAAATTTCTTCATCATTGTGAAGCCTTTTTCGATGTATATGCCTGTTTCTCCGGCAGTTCTTTCGCAGAAGCCGTCTTTTACGCCGTTCTCAGCCTTATTGCTGGAGTACATGAGAAAAGGAACAGGATCGTTTGTATGTGTTTTAAGAGAAAGGGGAGTGGGGTGGTCGGGAGTGACAAGAACCTTGAAATCGCCCATTTTGCGAAGCTCCTCCACAACAGGACCAAGAATAAGTCTGTCAATAAGTTCGATTGACTTAACCTTGTTTTCCATTTCGTTTCTGTGACCGCACTCGTCGGGAG
>JAEDLA010000130.1 GCA_016295545.1 Oscillospiraceae bacterium
ATATTTCCTGCGTCAACTCCGCAGTCGATGACCTTTGCCATACAAAGGGGAATAAGTATCTCGAAAGCTGCTTCCAGTACCGACAGAAAAATGGTTGCCAAGGAGCCTTTCTTATATTCACGAAGGCTCCCCATCAGCGTTTTTATCATTTGAATTACCTCCTTACAATTTATGTAGCACGCTACACTTTTGGCTTTTAATAAACAGCTCAATGAGCTGTTTATCAAATATTATTGTAAATAGTATTCAGCATTCGCCGCAGATCTTCAAGGTCCTTATCGGAAAGACCAGCTGTTATCCTGCGTTCTGTTTTCTGCGCTTCAGCACACATAGTGTTTTTAGCTTCAACAGCTTTATCAGTTTCACGTACGATCTTGATGCGGCGGTCTGTTTCGTCCATACAACAGGTGAGAAATCCGTTTTTTTCAAGCCGTGTAACAATTCCCACAACTGTCGGGTGAGAGACCTGCATATGATCCTCGATCTCTTTCTGAGTGGTTTGTCCTCCCTGCGAGTGAACAAATTCCATAACAATGGTCTGGGAAAATGTCAGGCCGCTTTCTTTAAGAGAAGCGTCGGCTGCCGCTTTCAGCTTGTCGTTTACCCTTTTTATCAGCGGTCCTATGTCCTTATTTGTCATAATTCACCCCCTGCGGTCCAATTGTGTAGCACGCTACAATTATACCATATCAGTTTCAGAATGTCAAGGGAAAATAATATGATTTTTAAATTAGTCAGGCTGCAAATAATAATGTTTTTACCTCATTCTCGCTGAAAACTGCATAAGGATCATCATAACAGCCGGAACAAATAAGGTGATCTGCGCCTTGATTTTACGCAGAATTCATCAAAAATTATATTTTGATATTTATTCATTAAAAATGTATTGTATTTGTAAAGTTTTGTGATATAATAATAGTCGATATTTTGCTTTAAAGCTTTTATTCTTTAAAGCGGGATATTCGGTAATTGGAATTATTTAAGGAGAGATTTTTATGAAGATGAAAAAAATCACAGCAGTAATTGCAGCTGCGGCTATGATGATGTCCGTATCCGCCTGCGGCAGTTCGACCGAAACAACAGGAACAGAGAAGGATACATACAATGTAGGCGTTGTTCAGCTCGTTCAGCACGACGCTCTTGACGCAGCGACCCAGGGCTTTGTTGATACACTTACCGAAAAGCTGGGCGATAAGGTAACATTCGATATCCAGAACGCTAACGGTGAAAGTACAAACTGTACAACAATTGCAACAGGCTTTGTAGCTTCAAATGTTGACCTTATTATGGCAAATGCTACAGGCGCTCTCCAGGCTTCTGCTGCAGCAACAAGCAATATCCCTATCCTCGGCACATCTGTGACCGATTATGCTACTGCGCTTGAGATAGACAACTGGACAGGCACAACAGGCAGAAATATTTCCGGTACATCTGACCTTGCTCCTATCGACCAGCAGGAAAAAATGCTTGTTGAACTTTTCCCGGAAGTAAAGCAGGTCGGTATCATTTACTGCTCCGCAGAGCCTAACTCCAAATATCAGGCTACACTTTTCGGTGAGGCTCTTTCTGCTGACGGTGTTGCATACAAGGAATACAGCGCAGCAGATACCAATGAGATAAGCACCGTAGTTTCCACAGCAATTTCCGAATGTGATGTGCTTTATATCCCTACAGACAACACAATGGCTTCTTCAACAGAGACTATCAAGAATATCGTTGTTCCTGCAGGTATCCCCGTTATTGCAGGTGAGGAAGGCATCTGCTCCGGCTGCGGCGTTGCAACACTTTCCATCAGCTACTATGACATCGGCTGCAAGACAGGCGAAATGGCTTACGATATCCTTGTGAACGGTGCAGATCCCGCTTCTATGGAGATCGAATTTGCTCCCAACGTTACAAAGAAATACAATTCTGAAATATGCACTCAGCTTGGCGTCACACCTCCCGAGGGTTATGAGCCTATCGGCTGATAAAACAAAGAAATATATAATTTCCGGACGGAAACGTCCTTGAGCAGCAACGGGGTACAGAAAAGATCTGTTCCCCGCTTCTGCGTATATTATGGATCAAAGACTGTACCGCACTTAATAAAAACGGAGGTCAATATGGAAGTATTATTAAACAAGATCACAACATTCGGAAACGCTCTTCCGGGTGACATTACTCAGGGACTTATATGGGGAATACTTGCGATCGGCGTGTTCATTACATATAAGATACTGGATTTTGCCGATCTGACAGTAGACGGCTCTCTCGGTCTCGGAGGAGTTGTAGCGGTGGTGCTTATTACAAACGGAGTGCCTGTGCCGCTGGCAATATTCATAGCTTTTCTTGCAGGCTGCTGTGCAGGACTTGCTACAGCAATTTTCAATACGGTCCTCGGTATCCCGGGGATACTGGCAGGAATACTCACTCAGCTGGCGCTTTACTCCATATATCTTGATATCAACGGAAAGGCAAATGCGCCTATAAGCGTTGACAAATATCCGCTGGTCATATCTTCAAGATATGTTACGGCAGGCAACGATATTGCCGATATTATCCGCACAGTCGGAGTTGCGCTTGCGTTCGTAGCAGTTATAATTGCGGTGCTTTACTGGTTCTTCGGCACAGAATACGGTATGTCCATAAGAGCCACAGGCTGCAACAGCGCAATGTCCAAGGCTGAAGGTATCAACACGAAGGCTACAACTATAGTTACCCTCGTTTTATCCAACGGCTTGGTAGGACTTTCGGGAGCTATCCTTGCTCAGTATCAGGGCTTTGCCGACGTTAATATGGGACGTGGAGCCATCGTTATCGGACTTGCGGCTGTAATAATCGGAATGGTTCTCGGAGAGGTCATTTTCAAAAAGCACTTTAATTTTGTTGCAAAGCTTGCATTTACCGTTATGGGCGCTGTAATATATTTCATAGTTCTCAGAGTAGTAATTCTTATCGGTCTTTCCACCGACAACACAAAGCTGTTCTCTGCACTTATTGTCGCAGTATTCCTTGCTGTGCCCTATCTGAGATCGCAGTATGCGGTATCGTTTGTGAGAGCAGGCAAAAAATCAGCAGAGTATCTTGCAAGGTCGGGCGCAGGAAAGGGGGATAACTGATATGCTGGAGCTTCATAATGTAAGAAAGATATTCAACAGAGGTTCGATAAACGAAAAATCCGTACTTAACGGCATTGACCTTATCCTCGAGGAAGGAGATTACGTTACAGTTATCGGAGGAAACGGTGCAGGAAAGTCCACAACTCTGAACGCTATTGCAGGCGTATGGCCCATTGACGATGGCGCTGTTATCATAAACGGACAGAACGTTACCGGTCTTTCGGAGCATAAGCGTGCAAAGTATATAGGACGTGTTTTTCAGGATCCTCAGTTAGGTTCGGCTCCCGCAATGGAGATACAGGAAAACCTTGCTCTTGCCGCACGCAGAGGAGGAAGCCGTGGTCTGCGCTGGGGAATAACCAAGCGTGAACGTGAAGAATATCGTGAAAAGCTGAGATCCTTTGATCTTGGACTTGAAAACAGACTGTCGGATAAGGTGGGACTGCTTTCGGGCGGTCAGCGTCAGGCGCTTACATTGCTTATGGCGACCCTGAAAAAGCCTGAGATACTTCTGCTTGACGAGCATACTGCCGCTCTTGACCCGAAGACCGCCGCAAAAGTGCTGGAGCTTACCGATAAGATAATTGCTGAACACAACCTTACAACACTGATGATAACTCATAATATGAATGACGCTATCAAGCACGGAAACCGTCTTATAATGATGAATGACGGCAAGATCATCTTTGATGTAAAGGGCGAGGAAAAGTCAAAGCTTACAGTTAACGATCTGCTTAAAAAATTCGAGCAGGCGAGCGGAACGAAGCTTAACAACGACAGAATGCTTCTTGCAGGCGCAGAGACCCAATCAGACTGATAAAAAGTAAAATGAAACAAAGGCTGTTAGTATCATATGCACAGATATGACCCTAACAGCCTTTTTATATTATCAATTTGAAAATGCCAAGCAATTATAGACTTTTTTATACTGACATACTGAATAGATATGATAAAATAAAAATATAAAAAAAGTTCAGCAAGGAAAATTTTTACATTCAGATAATTATGCGTACATAATCCTACTGTAAATGTATGGTATTCTTAATGTATATTAGAATAAGGGAGCGTATGTGTATGCAGGGACCGGAAGAATTCTGCCGCAAAATTGATCTGAAGCTCAGACGGAGCATTATTTCCACCCTCGCTGTGATTTTTGCAGCGGCGTCCTGCGCTGCGGTGCTTATGTACATATTTGCACCTATTGACGATTTTATGGTGAATACCTTCAGAGACGGGAGCTCCAACACGGGAAACAGCGGAGATTTTTTAATGGCTATGGCGCAGTCCGACGACAACGGCGGATTTACCGTGATAAATTCAGATGTTTCCGATGGCGTTTTTACCGCAGTCATATACGGCGAAAACAAAAGTGAAGTCGATCTGACCCTGACTCCCGGGGATTTCAGTTTTTATGCAACAGATATCCTGAACGGAAGCAAGCCGCATTTATGCAGAACAAATATGGTTGAAAATGTGGTAATTCCCGCAGGTTCATCGGCAGAGTTTTCTATATCAGCAAATGTTTCCGAAGGGTTTACATATGAGTACAGCAAGGCTTCGGTCATCATTTCTGCGGGAAATAGCGGAGAAAAATACGGACTGATGCTCAACTAAATTGTTGAATGTGCACTTATATTTGAGTTTGAGTGCTGATTTGTTGTGCTAAAGTAACAAAAATCAATTTTATTGCAAAAAGCGCTTGACTTTTTATGATAAGTAGTGTATAATAAATAAGTCGCTTGAAGCTGTGAGCTTCAAGGCTGAATATGGCGGTATAGCTCAGCTGGCTAGAGCACTTGGTTCATACCCAGGGGGTCGTAGGTTCAAGTCCTACTGCCGCTACCACTTAAAAGCTGTCGATTTTCGACAGCTTTATATGGCCCGTTGGTCAAGAGGTTAAGACGACGCCCTTTCACGGCGTAATCATGGGTTC